>NZ_JAPZSS010000267.1:0-29343 GCF_027532015.1 Microcystis sp. LE19-131.1A
TAATACAGTGAGTTCTTTTCTTCTTCCGTGAATTCTAGGTTAATCATGTTTTTAATGAGTGCTTTGCTTCTAATTATGACTCTTAAACTATACTATTGTCCTTGAGTAAAAAATGCAAGTTGCAGCCGTGCAAAGTATAGTAGCCGGAATTATCGATGAAATAGGAATTGTGGAAGGAACCACAAAGGACACAAAGATTGATAGATCCTATGTAAGTTAAACTGATCACACAGAACCTAGAAGAGCCTGAAATTTTTGGCTGAGTTGGCGGCAGCTTGCCGCCAACTCACTCCTCTAGATAAGTATTTTGACTCACGCTCCTTCCTCTTTTAAGACGTTGTCACACTTAGGGTGCGGAATGTGGATTTATTTTTGCACAAATTCCCGAATGATCGATTGGAAACTTGGATATTAATTTAGCAAAACGACTTGACTCAGATGTATATATATGTTTGCACAAATTCCCGAACGCTCGATGCACTATTTGCGATGGGTTCTGACCATCGCTTGGTTAATTCTGATATTTTCTCTATTTTTTGACCCGATTTCGGCAAAATTAACCGATCCTAACAATCTTTCTAGTCCCCTGAGAGTGGATCCCGATCTGTGCATTAAAGTCCAGGGGGTTTGCCTACCCCAATCCTCCTATCAGTTAGGTGCGCCGATTTTTTGGGGAATAGTGGTTCCTAGTGGTGTTTTTATCTTATTAGTATTCGGTCACGAACTCTGGCGGCGTATCTGTCCTTTATCCTTTCTTTCTCAAATACCGCGTGCTTTGGGTAAACAGCGTCAGAAAAAACAGACCGATAAATCGGGAAAAGTCCGCTCTGAAATCTATAAAGTGCCGAAAAACTCTTGGTTAGCTCGGAATTATCTCTATCTACAATTAAGTCTGTTATTTTTGGGTTTATGCGGACGGATTCTTTTTTATAATTCCGATCGCTTAGTCTTGGGTAGCTTTTTAATCTTTACTATTCTAGCGGCGATCTTTGTGGGTTACTGGTATGGGGGCAAATCTTGGTGTAACTATTTCTGTCCCATGAGTCCAGTTGAAAGGATTTATGGTGAACCGAGGGGTTTGCTGAATAGTACCGCTCACGAAGACAGTCGCAGTGGGATTACTCAATCTATGTGTCGTATTGTCCGAGAAGATGGTAGCGAACAAAGTGCCTGTGTTGCCTGTCAAAGTCCCTGTATCGATATCGATGCGGAAAGATCCTATTGGGATGGGATTAATAACAGCGATCGCCAATGGCTTTATTACGGTTATTTTGGCTTAGTTTTTGGCTATTTTATCTATTATTATCTCTATGCTGGCAATTGGGACTATTATTTCTCTGGAGCTTGGGCGCACGACGAAAATCAGCTAGAATCCCTCTTTAAACCGGGTTTTTATCTTGCGGGTAATCAGATTCCGATTCCGAAGCTGGTAGCTGTTCCCTTAACTTTGGCAATCTGCACTTTTTTGGGTTATTTTCTCGGTAAAAAAGTTGAAAATGCCTATAAAGTCTATAGAATCCGTAAAAAGTCGCCCTTACCGACCGAAATTATCCGTCATCGAGTCTTTACTTTCGGAACTTTTCTGATTTTCAATTTCTTCTTTATTTTCGGTGGTCGTCCTTTTATTAATCTTTTGCCAAAATTTTGGCATTATTTCGCTAGTATTTTAGCGGCTGTTTTGAGTAGTTTATGGTTATATCGCACTTGGATAAGGGATCCGAGTCGTTACCAACGGGAAGGACTCGCAGGAAAATTGCGTAAACAGTTGCGTAAACTGAATCTCGATACGGCTAAATATCTCGATCGGCGATCGCTGGAAACTTTGGACGCAGATGAGGTGTATGTGTTGGCCAAGATACTGCCGGATTTCACGCACCAGAAGTGTTTAAAAGCCTATAAAGCCGTGTTAAAAGAGGCTTTGGAGGAGGGATATAGTGACTTCGGCCACAGCCTCGAAATCCTGCAACAAATGCGCTTAGAGTTGACGATTACTGAGGCAGAACATCAGGCGATTTTAACAGAGTTGGGTGTGGAATCGGCCGAACTTCTCGATCCAGAAAAGCAGTATAGTCGCGAGGATTGGTTACGTTTGCAGAGTTATCGCGATGCTTTGTTAGAAAGTTTGTTGGTGACATGGAAAAAAGACCCCGATCGCCAGGTGGGTTCGGAATTGCTGGAAGTGTTAACCGGTAAGAGTTCTAGGGAAGTGATCGAGCATTTATTGACGGAATTGCCAGTCGCAGGAAAGGAAACTGTCGAGTCTTTGCGTCGCCAGTACAGAGTTACTGGTCAGGAGGAGGAAACGATTCTCCATCGTCCTCCGGCCGATCAATTATGGCAAAATATCGCCCGCGCTTTTCAGGTTTTCGATCGTCTATCTTTTAGTAGTGACAGCGATCGTGATCAACAGGAAAGAATTTTATTGGAAAGATTCCAGCTATTCGATAGTGATAGCTCTGGACAAATTAGCCTTGAGGAGTTAAAAGCTTGTCTTCAGGCGATCGAACTAGGGGTGACAGACAAGGAAATCGAAGCTATGTTACAGCAGGCCGATACTGGTGGCGATAATCAGATTAGTTTTCAGGAATTTCGCGATCTACTGCACCAATTCCACAAATAAACTGTCTTCAACTATTGCGTCGGTCATGAATTCCAAGACATTAGGACTCTTCTAGGTTCTGTGTGATCAGCTTAACTTAGCATAGAAGCGATCGATCTTTGTGTCCTCTGTGTCTCTGTGGTTCCTTCCACCCCCTCTCTAGGGCTCTTCCGGTTTCTGTGTGGAAACGAAGCCTATACTGATAGTTTCTTCGGCAAAATAGTCGTAAAAGTCTTTCTCCGTCAACATTTCACGATTCCATAAGCAAAAATTATCACACAAAGTCGAGAAGAGCCTCTCTAGGAGGAATGTATCTTAAAATACATTTTACCCACCAAATCCAAGAGATCCGTAAAATAAGCGTGACTTTTCCCATCTGTCATGGTGTTTACCTTGCTTATTGTTAGTTTTCTAGCGGACAATTAAGCCAAATAATTGAATCTAAATCAGTCTGATTGCCTTCAGTAATTAGCTTTCTTATCAGTTCAATATAATTAAAATTACTCTCGAATAAAACAAAACGTCTATCTAAAGAAGCGGCCGCTAGTCCCACGGTTCCTGAACCAGCAAAAGGATCTAAAACCACATCACCTTTAAAAGAGTAATAGGTAATCACTTTTTCTGCCAATTCTACAGGAAAAGCGGCAGGATGTTTTGAGTTGGTGACTGGGTTAATTTTCCAGACATTAGTGCGTTCATAACCATCGGCAATTTTTGAGGCTTTTACTACTTCTTGATCGGGATGATTGCGAATATGCCAATCGATGAGTAAATCCGTGTGTTTACGATAGACTAAAACGTATTCAGTCACTGGCACGGTTTTGTATTGGAGAGGATTGCGATCAGCTGCAAATCTGCGCCCTCTACCAGTTGCCCACCCTGCTCCCTCTGGTTTTAGCCAAATAATATCATCAATAAAATCGTAACCTTCTTCAATAAAAATTCGATGCAAATCAAAGGGGACAGCAATACGTTTAGAAGCTTGATTACGCGAAGCACGACGCAACAGCACGGGAGAAATATTAATGACAAAAAAACGTCCTTCACTCAAAACTCGATGACATTTTCTGATCACCTGTCGCAGCTTCAATAGATAGCTTTCGTATTCTTCAAATTCCGAATATTCCGGACGAGCATTAAAATAGGGTGGTGAGGTAAAGATTAAATCAACACTTTCTGCGGGCATTTCCTCCAAAAGTTCGCCACAATCACCAAATCCGATGGTATTTCTCAGAGAGGAAAGCTTATATTCTTTTTTGGGTTTCTTGCGGTTTTCTAATTTAGATTCATCCTGTTTTAACAGACGAGCGATAATAATTTCAGTCCGGGTTGTCCTATCGGCTAAAATTTCGGTGGTGTAGGCATCGATCACCACTTCCCCAAGGGTTTTTTTCTGTTCATTACATAAAGGAACTCGCCAAATATGATATCTGTCATCCACTTCTGGTAAACCTAATTTAATCACATTAACTAAATTTATTTCTCGCAACCAATTAAGGACAATTTCTTTAGCTTCTGCCACCGTGCGAAGCAGATAACCGCGCTTTTCCGATACCAGTTCTTTTTCCATGACATTACTCTAGTTCTCTCTAGAATTCTAGCTGATCATTATCCAAAAAACTAGGAGAGTCTCAAGATAGAAATTGGCCACCCTTTAAAAATTCCACATTTCTAACACTTTTCCCGTAATGGTTTGATTTAACCAGAAAGTATTATGACTGAGGGACTGAAGATTATTTGCCGTTACTTTCCAGCTTGTTTGGGGATGAAAAAGAATTGCTTCCGCGGGATTGCCAGGGGTAAGAGATGCTGGTTTTTGTTGTAAACAATGACAGGGATTGAGACTCAGCGCTTGCCATAATTGTAAAGCTGATAATTGCCCGGTTATTACTAATTTTTCCCAGAGTAGCGGTAAAGCTAATTCTAACCCGATCGCGCCGGGGGGTGCTTCTGCAAAAGAGACGGTTTTTTCTTCGTAGGTATAGGGACGATGATCGATCGCGATTGCATCGATAATTCCCTCCTTAATTGCCGCAATTAACGCCTTGCGATCGCTTTCGTTGCCCAAGGGTGGAGCGAGGTGTAAACTGGGATGATAGCTGGCGATCGATCCTGTATTTAAGAGGAGATGCAACCACGTCACACTAGCGGTTATCGGCAATCCCCGCATTTTTGCCTCGCGAATTAATTCCACTCCTCGACGGGTAGAAATTCGCATTAGGTGAACAGGTGTATTAATTTCGCCGACGATTTCTAAAATTGTGGCTAAAGCAGTGGTTTCAGAAATAGCAGGATCTCCGGGTAAACCGAAGCGAATCGAGGTTTCTCCCTCGCGCATGACTCCATTACCCTTTAATTGCTGATTTACGGGGGAAAGGGCGATATTTTGACCGAAGGGTTTTAGGTATTCCAATAAGTGCCGCAACAGTCCCAAATCTTCCAGTCCGCGATTATCGGTAAAACCCACCGCTACAGGCATTAAATCGGCTAATTCGGTCATTTTTTGCCCTTGTCTTCCTAGGGTGAGACTTGCCCAAAAATGCAGACGAGTCGATTTTGAGTCAAAAAACCCTTGACTTTTTTGCTGTAATGTGCTAATAAGTGCGGGGTGATCGAGAGGGGGGAGAGTATTGGGGAGAATTGCCACCCGGGTGCAGCCTCCGGCCGTGGCCGCTTTGAGCAAAGATGCGAGGGTTTCTCGGTCTTCGTGGCCAGGTTCCCCGGAATGACTGTAGAGATCGACTAATCCGGGAGCAAAAATACAGTTTTGACCAGAAATATAGTTACTATTTTCTCTTGGGGGAAGCTGGGATTCGATCGCTTTAATTACCCCCTCCTCAATCCAGACATCGGCAATGCGATCGGTTTGTGTCAGGGGGTCAAGGACTCTAACCTGTTCTATAATTGTCGAGGATTGGCTATTCACGCAGACTAATTAAAACGTCATTTTTTCCTTTGGCAGTATATCACGTTAAGTAAAAAGTAAAAAGTAAAAAAGCTGAGTTCTCGGTTAGGTTGGGGGACGATAAGTTAGAATATTGATCAACTACGGTTTTAATCTTTATTTTAATTGGCCGATCCACCCTAGGCAGAATTGATAGCCGAATCATGCAGCTAGAACTTTTCGATTTTAATAATTTAGAAGAATTTAATCGGGGAACCCCGCGATTAGTTTCTTTTCGAGATTTAGTACCAGAAATCACCAGCACCAGTTATCTAACCCACAGCATCTATTATTATCCTGCCAAATTTATTCCCCAAGTGGTGAGATTTTGCCTTGATAATTACAGTAAAAAGGATGATTGGATTATCGATCCTTTTGCGGGTTCAGGTACGGTAGGTTTAGAGGCTAAACTTTGTCAAAGAAATGCAGTTTTAACTGACCTGAATTATCTTTTAAACCATATTATCCCGATTAAGATCACGGAACAACAAGAACCATTGAGTTACTCAGAGTTAGATAAAAAAATCTTAGAAGTTTTTGCCAGCAAGGATAAATTTATCCCTCAGTGGTCAAATTTAAACTATTGGTATCCAGAGGATATTTTAGTAGTTTTACAGAAACTTTGGGCAGGTCAAAAAAGTCTAGAACCTGATTTGTATTCCCAGATCATTCAAGCGGTTTTAGTGAAAGTTAGTAAACAGTTTTCCTATGCAGAACACACGAAACCAAAATTATTTCAATCGAAATACAAAAAATCAGATATACAAGAACTATTACAAAGAGATTGGCAAGAGGAATTAAAACGAACAATTAAAGATATGAGTTTGGAAACTTTAACCAGCGTCAATCAATATATTACCGTAACTTGGCATAATTATAATCAGGTGCTTTTTTATGGAGGAGTAGATAGTGCCACTTTTGAGATCGAGCAAAATCTAGAGTTAGATTGTTTAATTAGTTCACCCCCCTATCTGCAAGCACAGGAATATATCAGAACAGCAAAACTAGATTTATATTGGTTAGGATATACAGAAAAAGAAGTACAAAAAATCTCTAAGCTAGAAATTCCCTACCGACAGGCTACCAGATTAATCGAAACCGAAACCTTAAATCAAGTGAGATCGAGTTTAGAGAAAGAGAATTTACATAAAATACTCGATTCCTATTTTTGTCACACCATCAACGCTTTAGAAAATGCCACCAGAAAATTAAAACAAGCTGGGAAAGCTTGCATTTTTGTGGGTAATCCGAAAGTGGATGGAGTGGAAGTAGAAACTTGGCGAATATTAGGGGAATATTTTCAGGAAAATGGCTTTATTTTTAATACCGTCTTTGAGGATAGAATTAAAACCAGACAATTATTCAAATCTCGCAAGAATAAAAATCCTGATGGCATGAAATCCGAATATTTACTAATCTTAGAGAAAAGGTAGGTCTAGTTTATAGCGTTTCCCATTCACAAAAGGTACATTCTCGATCTTGAAAAGCTTAATCAGCAAAACTTTAAGTGTGCCGTACAGGTACGAGAACCCCTATATTATGTGTAAAAAACTATGTATCTAAGCACAATTAATTACACATCTAAGCCACTACTCCGTCAGACTTCTGTGGTGGTGAGCAAACAGAGAACTGAAAACTCAAATCCGATCCCTAATAGCTTTATCCCGTCTCCCGTCTCGACTAGGAAATTAATTTTGCACGACTACTTATGTAAACAACAGGCTTCGATCGTTGAGATAGCGATCGCCCTTGAGGTTCGGCGATTGCAGCTTGGGTAAACATTTAGGGACTTGCGCTTTGATAATAGAGTTCTTGCATAATTAATTCTTGAGAGTTCAAAAATGACAAAAATAGACATAAAACTGCATAAAATGCCTAAATGAAGCATTTAATCGATTAATGCTTATTCTTAATTCTCCCGACGACCGGCTCCTAACCCCACCAACAAACTTTTTGCCGTAAACCCTAGCTTAACACCATAGTTCGGGAACCCGTACCGATCGAGCAGTTGTCAGGGGGCCTTCTATTTCGGTAAATTAGCACTCGGAAGGTAAGAGTGCTAATCTGAAAAAAGCACTTACCCAAATACAAGACAAACGGAGGATATTCCATGGCTGCAGTCAGCATCAACGTAACTACTGTTAAACCCCTAGGCGATCGAGTTTTCGTCAAAGTTAGTCCCAGCGAAGAAAAAACCGCCGGTGGTATTTTCCTTCCCGACGCCGCGCAAGAAAAACCCCAAATCGGGGAAGTCGTGACCGTCGGCACTGGCAAACGCAACGATGACGGTAGCCGTACCCCTGTAGAAGTGGGTGTGGGTGACAAAGTTCTCTACTCCAAATATGCCGGAACCGATATCAAACTTGGTGGCGAAGAATACGTTCTCCTCTCCGAAAAAGACATTCTCGCCGTCGTTTCCTAATCATCTACCCTTGAAAACCCCTATTTTGCCCGAATAACGATACATTATGGCTAAATCTATTATCTACAACGAAGATGCTCGTCGCGCCCTAGAAAAAGGCATGGATCTGCTGGCCGAAGCGGTGGCTGTCACCCTTGGCCCCAAAGGTCGTAACGTCGTCCTCGAAAAGAAATTTGGCGCACCCC
This sequence comes from Microcystis sp. LE19-131.1A, assembly GCF_027532015.1. Classification (NCBI taxonomy): domain Bacteria; kingdom Bacillati; phylum Cyanobacteriota; class Cyanophyceae; order Chroococcales; family Microcystaceae; genus Microcystis; species Microcystis sp. LE19-131.1A. The sequence continues at coordinate 8,151 of NZ_JAPZSS010000267.1, forward strand.
AAATCGTCAATGATGGCATCACCATCGCTAAAGAAATCGAACTGGAAGACCATATCGAGAACACCGGTGTGGCTTTAATTCGCCAAGCCGCCTCAAAAACCAACGATGTAGCGGGGGATGGTACAACTACCGCCACCGTTCTCGCCCACGCTATCGTTAAAGAAGGTTTACGCAACGTCGCCGCCGGTGCTAACCCGATTTCTCTGAAAAAAGGGATCGATAAAGCTGCCGATTTCCTCGTCAGTCAAATCGCCAAACACGCGAAACCCGTAGAAGATTCCAAAGCGATCGCACAAGTGGGCGCTATCTCTGCCGGTAACGATGATGAAGTCGGTCAAATGATCGCCTCGGCCATGGATAAAGTCGGCAAAGAAGGCGTAATTTCCCTAGAAGAAGGGAAATCGATGACCACCGAACTAGAAATCACCGAAGGGATGCGTTTTGACAAAGGTTATATCTCTCCCTACTTTGTCACCGACACCGAGCGCATGGAATGCGTTTTTGAGGATCCCGCTATTCTGATTACCGACAAAAAAATCGGTTTAGTACAGGATTTGGTTCCTATTCTCGAACAAGTGGCCCGTCAAGGTAAACCCCTAGTAATTATCGCCGAAGACATCGAAAAAGAAGCTTTGGCAACCCTAGTGGTTAACCGTCTGCGCGGTGTTCTTAACGTCACTGCGGTGAAAGCTCCTGGATTTGGCGATCGCAGAAAAGCGATGTTAGAAGATATCGCCGTCTTAACCGGTGGTCAAGTCATTAGCGAAGATGCGGGTTTAAAACTGGAAACCACCAAAATTGACAGCTTAGGTACGGCCCGTCGTATCACTATGAACAAAGATACCACCACCATCGTCGCCGAAGGCAACGACGTGGCAGTGAAAACCCGTTGTGAGCAAATTCGCCGTCAAATCGAGGAAACCGATTCTTCCTACGATAAAGAAAAACTGCAAGAACGTCTGGCTAAATTAGCCGGCGGTGTGGCAGTGATTAAAGTCGGTGCCGCTACGGAAACGGAAATGAAAGACCGCAAATTGCGCCTAGAAGACGCAATTAACGCCACTAAAGCAGCCGTAGAAGAAGGTATCGTCCCCGGGGGTGGTACTACTTTAGCTCACTTGGCTCCCCAATTGGAAACTTGGGCTAAAGAAACCCTCCAGCATGAAGAATTAACCGGTGCTTTAATCGTTTCCCGCGCCATTGCTGCCCCCTTAAAACGGATCGCTGAAAATGCCGGCCAAAACGGTGCAGTTATTGCCGAACGGGTGAAAGAGAAGCCCTTTAATGTCGGTTATAATGCCGCTACCGGTGAGTTCTCCGATATGTTTGAGGCGGGTATCGTTGACCCCGCTAAAGTGACTCGTTCTGCCCTACAAAATGCCGCTTCTATCGCCGGTATGGTTTTAACTACCGAGTGTATTGTTGTGGATAAACCGGAAAAAGAAAAATCCGCTCCTCCCGCTGGCGGTGGTGACTTCGACTATTAATAATTAGTCTGTTTTTTCTGGACTCGATCGCTTAATTGCGATCGAGTTTTTTTTGATGAAAAAACATCACTTCGGGTTAGGGAAAGTACAATTTTATCCCCGGTGCTTTTTCCTTGCGGTAAAATATTGATAGCTCGATCGGGTATCCCGATTTACAGCCCGCCATGCGGAACAAATCTGGATTGTTAAGTAGGTAGGCGTTAAAAGTTGTCAGACACCCCCCTTATCAAGGGGGGCAGGGGGGATCCCCCCGCCTATCGGCACCCCCCTTATCAAGGGGGGCAGGGGGGATCGAACCTAAAATCCATGGCTCTTCGGTTTGTGTTATGCAATGGACGGGGGTTATAAGGGATGGAACACTTATATAGAAAGGCATTTAGCGATTTTTGTCAATTATTTTCGATCTAGAGCGAACTAATCAATTAAGTCTTTTACCAGATAAGGATTTAGTCGATTTATGCCCCCATATCGAACCATACCAAGTAACGAAGAACCAAATCCATTTTTAATTTAATTATAACCAGCTACTTAACTTATACCACGATGTCGAAAAAAGCGAAAGGATTCGGTCAGTCGCCAACTCCCACGAGAAAATTTAAGGATTTTCTCCTTGCTTTTGGGGATTTTTGTCGAAAAAATCCCAAATATGAAACGAAGCTACAGCAATTTTTCAAAGCAAATATTAATAAATTAGATGATTTACTTTTAGACGCTTTACCTTTAGTCTTCACAAGCTTAATCGCCGATAAATCAATAGACGAGCGAGAAATAATAGCCAGCCTTTTCGAGAATTTTGCTGTCACCATTTACAAGTTTCCGTTAGGCGATCGAGCAACAAATTTAGAATTAAGTATTACCGCTCATAATCTCAGCCTAAAAATTTATACCCGCAAGGATTCCCCCGAAAATTGGGCGCAAATCCTCAATAACCTTGCCCTCGCTTACAGTAATCGAATTCGGGGCGATCGGGCGGAAAATCTAGAGAAAGCGATCGAACTGTACGGGCAAGCTTTAGAAATTAGAACCCGCGAGAATTTCCCTGAAAATTGGGCAGCAACCCTCAATAACCTCGCTATCGCTTACAGTAATCGAATTCGGGGCGATCGGGCGGAAAATCTAGAGAAAGCGATCGAACTGTACGAGCAAACTTTAGAAGTTAGAACCCGCGAGAATTTCCTCGAAGATTGGGCGACAATCCTCAATAACCTTGCCCTTGCCTACAGTGATCGAATACTGGGCGATCGGTCTGAAAATCTAGAAAGGGCGATCAAACTGTACGAGCAAGCTTTAGAAGTTAGAACCCGCAAGAATTTCCCCGTCGATTGGGCGGGAACCCTCAATAACCTTGCCAGCGCTTACAGTAATCGAATACTGGGCGATCGGGCGGAAAATCTAGAGAAAGCGATCGAACTGTACGGGCAAGCGTTAGAAGTCTATACCCGCGAGAATTTCCCCGAAAATTGGGCGATGAGTCAGCATAATTTGGCCAATGCCTATCGCGAGAGAGTTTTAGGAGAGCGGAAGGACAATTTAGAACAGGCGATCGATCTCTACAATCAAGCCGCTCAAATCTCTACTCGTGCCGCGTTTCCCGTGCCATGGGCGGGGAATCAAGGGGATTTGGCAGAAGCTTTGATGCAACGGGATAACCCCGGCGATCTCGATACTGCGATCGCTCTACTTCAAGAAGCTCTAGAATTCTCCCCCGCAGGTTGTCAAGATTTTATTGACTCTCAGTATCGATTAGGAATAGCTCTTTCTCAAAGGTACGATCGCGACAAAAATTTCGACGATCTCCGACAGGCTTTAGTAGCTTATAAAACCGCCCTAGATCTGATTAGTCCCGAACATTACGATCGAAAAGATATCTGGAAAGCGCTGCCCACTACCCAAACCATTCTCGGTAGTCGTCTGGTGCGGGATGGCGAATGGCAGCAAGGGTTACAACTGTTGTTAAATAGCGTCAATCAACTTAGTACCAGTGACGATCGCCTAGCCCATGCGAACGCGCTCTACCACACCGGCCGCGCCTACGAAGTTCTGTCCGATCGAGAGAAAGCCCGTCTCTACTATCGCGATGCCCTGCGTTGGTACGAATATTTACAGGATTTACCCGGAATCGCCAAAAGTCGCACCGGATTGGGGAATGTTTTCGTATCCCAAGGACATCTAGAGAAAGGAATGAAGGAACTCGATCGAGCGAAGGCAATCTACCAACAACTACCACAGACCGATCCCGATAAAGTGGAGGAGATAGACATTATTTATCAAGCTTCTCGACGGGCGATCGAACGACAAACCAGCGAGGTATATATATGACAAGTGCCGATGATCTTTTTAAGCAATCCTTTGACAATATCCAACGGTTAGGACTGAAGGAAATCCCCTTTACCGAAAGCCCGATCGATTTAAACAGCGATACCCTCGATCGTGTTTTTACCGGGCGACAAAAAGAATTGGGACGGGTGTTTAATCTGTTCCAAAGTCGCGAGCGTCGTCGGATTCTGGTTTCCGGTCGTTTAGGAATCGGCAAAAGTGCTTTTTTACTGGAAGTATTGTCGGTTATGCGCCGCAATCGTCCGCAAATGTTGACTACCTATATATCTCTACCCGCAGGTTTAGATATCGCCACTACAGCACTGATCGCCCCCGCTAGAGCGATGCCAAATGACGATTGGGCGCAGCGTCAACTCCATCAGATGGGAATTCCCACCGCCAAAGTGTTAAAAGAACGCGGGGCGGAAGTGGGGGCTAATGCAATCCTTACGGGTAAACTTACCGAGAAAGATTTACCGATTACGAAATTTCAATATCCGACTGTGAGCTTCGATACATTGTTAGAGCGGGCGCAAAAAATATATCCGCAGGGGATTCTGATCGCGATCGATGATCTAGATAAACAAAATCCTAGTGTGGTACGGCAAATGATGCACGACGCGCAGGGAATGTTAAAAGGTCGGGCTTGGTTTATGCTGACGGCCCACCCCATCGGGATGACGGGAGATTTATTAACCAGTGAACGCGGTTTATTTGACTTGCATTTGCCACTAGAAGAACTAGATGCCGATACCACATACCAGATGTTAATTAACTATCTCAAAAGTGCCAGAATTAACAACGATTGTACGGATCCGAAAGATGACAGGTGTGTACTTCCCTTTTTACCAGATGCGGCAAGACGTTTTTGCAAGGTTTCTCTCGGCAGACCCCGTTTGTTCAACCGCTTGGGAAATATTGTACTCTCCACTGCGGCCGATCTTCAGGTTAAAACGATCACGATGGAAGTTCTCGAAAAAGGATTAAAAGCAGCCGAACAGGATTTCCGACAACAAGCGGCCTTAAACGCCAAAGAGGAAAGAATTCGTCTGCTTTTGCAACGCAAAGGTAATATCTCCGACGATTCGATCACCATCGATGAGCTTGAAAGTTTAGGTTTTCGGGCATTTAGTGATATTTTGCCCTTTCTAGAAAGATTGGAAGAAGCTGATCTAGCTCAAAGGTTAAATCAAGAGGATGTGACGGTTTTCGAGCCGATCCTTCTCCCTCCGGCGGATTGAAGGGAAAACGAAAATACACCGGCAAAAATCGATCGCCGTTCCCAGAAAAATCCTTTAAGGATTTGGGATCGATCGCACCAGCAGAGTCAGAATACTGGTTAATACTGCCACTACCACGGGAATAATCAACGATTTTGCTCCCTTAAGGTCGGATACATCCTTAATTAAAGCGTCCTGTGTTCCCTCTACTTTTTCCAATCGCCTATCAATAATTTTGAGTTCGGTTTTCACCTCGGCCATATCTACTTTTAGATCGGTGAAATCTTTCTGTAAAGAGTCTAATTTTTCCGTGATATTTGTCAGGATAATTTCTAGGGAATCGGTGACGGGGGATTGACTCATCTGAATTTTGGGGAACATTCGATCGCCTAGTACTATTGTAGGCTGATAATCGTTGCCGTTTCCTCTCTCTTATAACAAAGAAAAACCCACTGCCCCCAGCGTTGGTGGATATTTCGACTAATAATCAATAGATCAAAGCAAAAGTAACTGAATTTCCTGAGAAAGTGGCTAATACTAAATCGGGCTATTAAAAACTGATTATTTATTCTCCCTATTGCTTTTTGCCTCTTGCCTTTTGCCTAAAACCCATAACTTTTGTACCTCACTAGACTGAAAAACGCTATAGTATAAGCTCTTGTGCAAAAACAAAAGAGTTGAGTGTTTCCGCTCAACTCCTTGGTTATCTATGCTTGATTCTTTGACACTCCCATCGGTAAAACCGAGGGATTCTTGGGCTGAATCTTGCCTCTACTAGCAATGCTAATTTTGGTCTTACATTTTCATGTCTAGTCCGACTACACCTATAAGGCAAGCACTCTTGTGGACTACTCCCCAAGCTTAAATTCGGGTATGCCCTACCCTATTTGATTATTTTTATCTCCCACCTATGCCATATTTTTTGTTAGAGGGCAGTGAGGTATTGGGTCAACCTTTTTGAGTTGGTGACACTAGCCTTTTTACAACGGTCAGTTCGCGTGCCACGACTACACATCTGACTTTCCGCTTGCTTTCACTTTAGCACAAATTATCTTAAAACAGCAGAGTTTTAGTTGTGCTTCGCTGTTTCTATACTGGTCGGGGTTTCATCCCGTCGGTAAAACCGAGGGTCTTCACCCCGACATTTAAGATAAAGTGTTATTGTGACTGCCAAAAACTTGCGCTTTTAGTGCATCAATTTCGGCTAATAACTCGCGACGATTTTCATCTTTGAGCAGATAGCGCCAGACAAACCAACCAGTGTAAACGATCCCAACTAATTGTAGGATAGGAGCAAGGAGGGGAATATCATCGATCGCATCTAAAACCGCTAGGGTAACTTTCACGGTGACAAAACTCGCTAAAATTGCCCCCAGAACGATTAAAGGTTTTTTGTATCCAGAGAAGAAACTACCGATATAATCGGGGACATTAGCCAGATAGGACATTACCGAATCCCACACTGGTTCTACATATTCAGACCAAATCTGTTCGGTGCTGCTGCTGGGTTTGCTCAGAGACCCGGGTAAATCTGTTCTAATCGGATTTTGTGTTTCGGTGGGTTGCATTGATTCCATATTAACTGATCCTCATCATAAAGGTTAGACAGTGCGCGAATACGACCAACGGGGGTCAATTTTAACAGACTGAATAGACTAACTCGCTGTTGCCCATATTATCGGATAATTGCGATAGTAGGCGGAAAGTTTCTCAACAACTATTAAGAATCAAGGATTTAGCTTCTCAATTTTATCGTTAGTCTGACCGCAATTCTCTATTTTAACAGCAGGTAGCGATCGGAGTTGAGGAATCGGGGGGATGTCAGTTATCAGTGAACAGTAATCAGTTATCAGTGAGGAAATAGGTAGTAAAAAGCCGGTGGGTTACGGCGAATACTCAATTTTTAGTGAGATTATAACTTATTTTTCGCCTAACCCACCCTACAGATGATTACCTATTCCTGGATAAGTTGCATGGGTGCGGTGCGAGGATCGATGATTTTCTGACCTAAACCCGAAAATTTGACCGCTAGACTCATTTTTTTGCCCGTACCGAGGATATGGGTCACTTCTCCTTCTCCAAAAGTAGAGTGTAACACTCGATCGCCTACCTGCCATTTTCTTTGATCAGAGACAGTTTTTTCCATAGGAACCACTTTTGGGGTCTTTTTCGGTTTCAGGTTGCTTGTGAGCAATTCTGGGGGCAATTCCTGCAAAAATTGGGAAGCTACCTTCATCTCTTTATTCCCCCAGACGTATCTTTCTTTTGCGTAGGTTAAAAATAATTGTTCCTTGGCCCGAGTCACCCCCACATAACACAAACGGCGTTCTTCCTCAAGGGCAATGGGATCGTTTAAACTACGATTATGGGGAAAAATGCCCTGTTCTAAACCGACTAAAAAGACGACAGGAAACTCTAAACCTTTGGCCGAATGAAGGGTCATTAACGAGACTTTTTCTTGACCTTCCTGAAGATTATCTAAATCCGAGGCTAAACTAGCACTAGCGAGAAATTCCTGGAGATTGGTTTCTTCGTTTTCCTCTTGGAATTGTACCACAGCGCTATACAATTCTTGAATATTCTCGATCCGGGTATCAGCTTCCTCGGTTCCCTGCTGTTTTAATTCATCAATATATCCCGAATTTTCCATGATTTGGTCTAGGATTTCACTAGCGGATAAATCGGTGATTTTTTCTTGCAGGTTTTGGATAATTTTAGCTAATTTATTGATGCTTTTAGTCCCACGACCGGCGAGAGTATTAACGGAAGTTTCATCGCTGATAATTTCCCATAAAGGTACTCCTAATTCTTGGGCAGCTTTGAGCAAATTATCGATTGTGGTTTTACCGATACCGCGTCGGGGAGTGTTAATAATTCTCAGTAAACTAACGGTATCAGCAGGATTGGCAATCACTCGTAAATAAGCGATCGCATCTTTAATCTCCTGTCGATCATAAAATTTAAATCCCCCGACAATATTATAGGGAATATTATTGCGAATTAACCCATCTTCAAAGGGACGAGATTGGGCGTTAATTCGGTAGAGAATGGCAAAACTACCCCAATTTAATTCGGGATTTTCTTGGGTAAATTCTCGAATTTTATCGATAACAAAAGCCGCTTCTTCCTGTTCATCCCTGGCTTTAAAAACATAGATAATCTCGCCCCCTTCTCTAGTGGGAACAAGGACTTTATCGATTCTTTGACTATTCTTTTCAATTAATTTATTAGCCGCTTGTAGAATATTCTCCCGTGAACGATAGTTTTCCTGTAATTTCACCATCGTGCGAGTATCATCATCGGGTAAACCATCGCCAAAGTCCGCTTGAAAATTGAGCAGAATAGTAAAATCCGCCATCCGAAAACTATAGATAGATTGGTCGGCATCACCCACCACAAAAATCGATCGATCCGTCCAATTCCACTCACTTTTTTTCGTTTCACCATTGGTGGACAAAAGCCTAATTAACTCGTACTGAATCCGGTTAGTATCCTGGTATTCATCGACTAAAATATGCTTAAATTGCGTGTGCCAATAACCGAGAATAGATTCATTTTGCTGAAAAAGACGGACTGGAACCAGTATCAAATCATCAAAATCTAGGGCGTTATTTTGTGCCAATTGCATCTGATAAGCCTGATAAACCTCAGAAATGACCTTTCCCCGAAAATGAGGGTTTTCTCTGGCGTAATCTGTGGGTGTTAAACCTAAATTTTTGGCATTACTAATCGCATAACGTAGATTGCGAGCGTCAAATTTTTTATCGTCTAAATTCATTTGTTTAGTGACGATATTTTTTACCAAACTCTGGGCATCAGATTCGTCCATAATTGAGAAATTCCTTTGCCAACTATGACCATATTCATCCTGATATTTATTAATGTCATAGCGCAAAATTCGACCGCAAAGACTGTGAAAAGTCCCGATCCAGAGTTTTTTAGTATAATTCCGATAAACTTGAGAAAAGAGTTTTTTCTGTTCGTATTCTTCCAAAAGTTCTAATCTTTGACCGTATTTTTCCTGTGCTTTTTGTTGAGCAAAAGTTTTTTCAATTCTCGTTTTCATTTCCCGGGCCGCCTTATTGGTAAAAGTGACCGCGAGAATATTTTCCGGATCGACCCCGTGATGACGGATCAAATGGGCGATACGATAGGTTAAAGCGCTAGTTTTTCCCGATCCTGCTCCAGCAACCACCAACAAGGGGCCGCAAAAATGCTCCACAGCAATGCGCTGAGAAGGATTGAGTTGTTCTAAATAATCGGCTGTGACTGTCATAATCTTGGCATATAGCTCTGCGACCTCTATTACTCAGGCTACATCATCGAGACAGGTATCGCTCATTAGTCAACCCCTTCGAGAGATAAAAATTTTTTGGGCCAGTTTGTTTCAAGTCGTTCAAGATTCTAAGTTGTCCTCTACAATGGAATTAGCGGAGACGAAAGTTTCCGTTCACTCCTCACACCACACTCCGTCCGGACAATGTTCGGGCGGTTTCTTATTGAAAATATTCGATCTCTACAAATTCCCTGTTACACTGTATTATCAAAGATTTCTTGGAATCTTTTTGCGTTCAAATGTACTATCATGTGAGGGACATCACTTGTCTAAACGTTATTTGTTCACCTCCGAATCGGTTACAGAGGGACATCCCGATAAAATTTGTGACCAGATTTCTGATACCATTCTCGATGCTCTGTTATCCCAAGATGACCACAGCCGTGTAGCGGCTGAAGTGGTTGTCAATACAGGGTTAGTCTTGATTACTGGTGAAATCACCTCGAAAGCACAGGTTCATTTCGTCGATTTAGTTCGCAAGAAAATCGCTGAAATTGGCTATATCAACGCCGATAACGGATTTTCCTCGAATAGTTGCACCGTTTTAGTCGCTCTAGACGAACAATCTCCCGATATTTCCCAGGGGGTCACGGCTGCTCAGGAAAATCGCGAACTTCTCAGCAATGATGAACTCGATAAAATTGGTGCGGGAGACCAGGGTATTGTCTTCGGTTTCGCTTGCAATGAAACCCCCGAATTTATGCCCTTACCGATTAGTTTAGCCCACCGCATCGCTCGCCGTCTAGCGGCAGTCAGAAAAACCGGTGAACTGTCCTATCTGCGTCCCGACGGTAAAACGCAAGTATCGGTCATTTATGAAAATGGTCGTCCCGTGGGTATCGATACTATCCTTGTTTCTACCCAACACGATGCTACTATCGGCGATATCACTGATAATGATCTCGTCCAACAAAAGATTAAAAGTGATCTCTGGAAAGCGGTAGTAGAGCCAGTTTTCAGCGATTTAGAGATTAAACCCGATGCCAACACCCGTTATCTGGTTAATCCCACCGGAAAATTCGTCATTGGTGGACCCCAAGGCGACGCGGGATTAACGGGACGGAAAATTATCGTCGATACCTACGGTGGCTATTCTCGTCACGGTGGCGGCGCTTTCTCCGGTAAGGATCCTACCAAAGTCGATCGCTCTGCGGCCTATGCTTGCCGTTATGTGGCCAAAAATATCGTCGCTGCTGGTTTGGCCGATAAGTGCGAGATTCAAGTGGGTTATGCGATTGGGGTAGCTCGTCCGGTGAGTCTCTTCGTGGAAACCTTTGGCACTGGCAAAGTCGCTGATGATGTGATTCTGGACTTAATCAATAAATACTTTGAACTTCGTCCGGCCGGTATTATCCAAACCTTTAATCTGCGCGGTTTACCCAGTGAAAGAGGCGATCGTTTTTACCAAGATGTGGCCGCTTATGGTCATTTTGGTCGCAATGATCTCGATTTACCCTGGGAAAAGACCGATAAAGCCGCTATCCTCAAAGAAGCTTTGACTTCTGTGGTAGTATAGGGTTAGAAATTAACTGCAATTTTTGATTGAGGAGTAGAGTTTAAGGCTCTATTCCTTATTCCTTTTTTGATGTAAAGGACAAAATCTTGATAAAATCTCCCCTTGACTGGAGAATCAAGGGGGGGGGAAAAGAAATATTTTTTTTAACTGACTTTACACTCAACTCCAAAACCGACCAAGAGAACTTTTTCTAAGGGTTCCCCCTCCTGGGGACGTTGATAGTTAATAATTTTGCGAATTCGCAGGTCTGGATTAATTAAAGTAATTGAATCCACGGAAACACTGCGAGTATAATTGGTGGTCATTAATAACTCTCTGGTGGTGGAATCAAAGCGAAAAGCGGAGATAATTGGTCTTGCTTCTTCGTAGGCGCGATCACGAAGATAATCCCCTTCTAAATAACCATTATTTTCTGCTTTAACCACAAATAAAAGATTAAGATTTTGTCGTACTTCTTCCCCTTTTTCCGAGATGGTATAGAAACCTAAATTAAACCCGGGGATAGTTTCTAAATCAGCAATATCAGCATAGTGATTATCTGTCAGAACTTTCTGTTTAATCTCCCTGGTGAGGGGTTGGATGAGAAATTCAGTGCGGGAACGTTCCACTTCTTGAGCAGCTAGATAATGATAGGTTCTTTCAGTTTGCCAACTACCGACACAATAGGCAAAAAATTGCTGAAAAACTTCGGTATTCATAGATTTAATTCTCCTCTTGTCAGTATCTTAATTTTAAGTTATTTTATCACTAATTTGTTCCCTATTTTCAAAACCATAACAATCTCGAACCAGATAAAGTGGCCTACCCTTTACTTCCTCATAAACCCTGCCAATATATTCGCCAATAATACCAAGGGTGAGTAATTGAATTCCTCCTAAAAATAAGACAGCAACCATCAGAGAAGCGTATCCGGGTACATCGATTCCGAAGATAATAGTTCTGAGGATTAAAAAACTAGCATAAACAAGACTAACAAGTGCAATGATCAATCCTACATAAGTCCAGACTTTCAGAGGTAAAAAACTAAAAGAAGTAATACCATCAATGGCAAAATTCCATAATTTCCAGTAATTCCATTTAGTTTGTCCTTGATACCGGGGTTCTCGATCAAATAAAATTGATGTCTGTTTATATCCCACCCAAGCAAATATTCCTTTCATAAATCTTTGACGTTCGGGCATCTTTTTAATTGATTCTACCACTCGGCGATCAATTAAACGGAAATCTCCAGTATTAGGAGGAATAGAAACCCGACTTAATTTATTTATGACTTGATAGAAACCTTCTGCGCTGAAACGTTTAAACCAACTTTCGCCAATTCTAACCCGACGGGAAGCATAAACCACATCATAACCCTCGTGCCATTTTTCGATCATTTCGGCAATTAATTCTGGCGGATCTTGTAAATCAGCATCAATAGGAATAACTGCCATTCCTTGACTGTAATCAATTCCTGCTGACATGGCGATATCTTTACCAAAATTACGCGATAAATTAACCACTTTAATTTGTGGGTAAAGTTGATGATATTCCACGAGATTTTTGAGAGTATTGTCACGACTACCATCATTAACGCAAATGACCTCATAACTGGTATTTAGTGCCTCTAAAACCGCTAAAAGTCGCCGAAAGAGAGCATCGATATTTTCTTCTTCGTTATACAGAGGGACAACAACAGATATTCTCACTGGTATTTGATTTGATAGCATATTAATTGACAAAAAACTAGAGAAATTACCTAACAAATGTCAGCATTCAAAACTTGTTCGTACTTACCTGCTGCTTGCTGCCAAGTATAGTTATATTCGATTAATTTGCGAGCATTTCTAGATAATTTTTCTCGCAACTCTGCCGATTCAAAAAGACTGCTAATCGCCGTACAATATTGCTCAATACTATTAGCCATTAAGGCTGCTAAAGGAACATTATTTACTGCCACTGTTAATCCTTCTAAACCTCGATCGCTGGCCACCACCAGCACCCCTGCAGCCATAGATTCTAGGGTTTTGGAATAAATTTCAAAACCTGTTCTTAGGGGAATAACTGCCATAGTTGCCTGATGAAGATAGGTGGTCATTGATGGTACTCGTCCCGTTACAATTACTCCTTTTAACTTAGTTAATTCTTGCACTTCTAGGGATGGATTACCACCGACTAGAGTTAAAGTAGTATCGGGGTAAGTAAGTTGTCCTTGGGGACTAATATAAATTTCATTAACACTATGTTTACTGGGAATTACTGAGAATTTTTGACTCTTAACTGCCCTATCTATCCAGTTTTGCATCTCTTGTTGCAGGAATTGAGCTAATCTTTGGAGTTTAGCAATTATTCCAGTTTTGGCATATCGAGGACGGGTAAAAACTACCAATTCACTAACAAATTTACCTAACTTTTCTACCTCCTCATCCCTAACATCAGCATTAGACTGAACGATGACAGTAATATCATGATTTTTGCCTAGATACTTGAGTAAATTAAAAGTTCTGCCCTGAGTTCCTCCTTTGCGAGATGGATAGGGAAAGGTGGAACTAATCATTAAGATATTCATAGCTATTTCTCTAAACGATTTTCCACCATCATGCGGACAATATCGGTCATTTTGTATCGTGCTTGCCAACCTAATTTTTCCTTAGCTTTGAGGGGATTACCGCGACTAATGGCTAAATCTGTTGGTCTTAATAAACTTTGATCGGAAATTACATGATCTTGCCAATTTAAACCAACAGTAGCAAAAGCTGTGGCGACAAAATCCTCCAGTTTTGAACTTTCTCCTGTGGCAATGACGTAATCATCGGGTTGCTCCTGTTGCAGCATTAAATACATCGCTTCAACGTACTCTGGCGCCCAACCCCAATCCCTTTGAATATCCATATTTCCTAAGTGTAAAGTCTCGGTACTTCCCTGGGCAATTCTAGCCACGGCAGCGATAATTTTTTGGGTGACAAAGCGCTCGGGACGCAGGGGAGATTCATGATTAAAAAGTATGCCTGAACAGGCAAAAATTCCGTAGGCTTCTCGATAATTAGCCACTTCCCAAAAAGCCGCCGATTTGGCCACAGCGTAGGGACTGCGAGGACGAAAAGGGGTATTTTCATCGGCAGAATTATCGCCGATATTCCCGAAACATTCACTCGATCCGGCATTATATAATTTAATTTTTGCTCCGGTAAATCGAATTGCTTCTAAAAGATTTAAGGTTCCGGTGGCAATACTTTCTAAGGTTTCCACCGGCTGCTCAAAAGATAAACCCACAGAACTTTGTCCAGCCAAATTATAGACCTCATCCGGCTGAATTTTAATTAACACCTGTAGGACACTGCGAAAGTCATTCAGTGACATTGATTCTAGTTTTACCTGTTCCTTGATTCCCAAACGTTTCAGGTTACTAAAAGAGGACATCTGAGCATCCCGGGAGGTGCCAGAAACCGTATAGCCTGCTTTTAACAGTAATTCGGCTAGGTAGGCTCCATCCTGCCCCGATATACCACAAATTAAGGCTTTTTTACCCATTTATTTACAATAATTTACTTTTGAGGGGTTAACATGGCCTTGGTGGCTTCGCTTAAATAACCGATTTGTCCATAGGCATAGAGCAGATTATCAAAGCTTTTAGCAGGATCATTGATAAATTTGACAGATTTAACCAATCCTCTCACCAAACGCTCACCTCCTCGCCCAAATTGAGCCAATCCCGTCCTTCCTGCCACTTCTTCCCGGTAGTGTTCGCTGATGCCTTGCCACCAACTGCGACTCATAAACCATTGACGATTGATTCTTTCTGGAGCCACATTGTGTTCCACCAATGCTGCAGGAAAATAGCCCACTTGCCATCCCTGGGCCAGTGCCAGTTCTGTAGTGTATAATTCTTCGTTAGAGAGAAGTTTTTTGCCAATTCTTCCCAAATTAGGGTCAAAACCGCCAATCTTCCCCAAGAAATCTCGCCGAATTGAGTAATTAACCCCTCGCGGAGTTAAATTCGCTTGGCTGATACATACCACATTGTCGCCCAAATCGAAAGCCCCTAAACCCCCTGCTAACTGATCGGATAACCAATTGGGTTGACTGTAGCCTTGCGGCCAAATAAGAGTGACTTTTCCCCCTGCTACTGCCAGTTTTTCGTTATTTTCGTAGGCATTTAACAGAATTTGCAACCATTGAGGACTAGCGATCGCATCGTCATCCAAATAAGCTAAAATCGGCGCTCTAGTTTCCTTCGCTCCGCGATTTCTGGCGGTAGATAGCCCTAAAATAGGTTCGTAAACATATTTTAGCCGCCCATCTCCCAGACGCGACTCGGCCACTTGACGGGTTTTATCGGTAGATGCGTTATCAACCACTAAAATCTCACAATCTGGGCAGGTTTGCGCCAAAAGACTATCGATCGCTCCTTCTAGGTAGTGATCGCGGTTGTGGGTACAGATAATCCCTGCTATTTTAGGAGCCATGGCTATCAAGGTTACTCATTCAATACCCTAAAACTTAACATTCCTTTGCAAAAATGTAAAAATGCTTGAGGAGACTCCGAGACTCCGAGACTCCGAGATTGCTTTTTACTTATAGAGTTTCTCGTCAATTTGTGACCAACGCTACCAGTTTTTTAATTTAACTATCTATGGATACTATTCACGTTACAGGAATTCGTGCCTACGGTTACACAGGATATCTGGCCGAAGAACAGGTTTTAGGTCAATGGTTTGAGGTAGATTTATCCCTCGAAGTTGATATCAGCATTGCTGGCAAAAGTGACGCAATTGAAGATACCCTAGATTATCGACAGGCGATCGAAATTGTCAAACACCAGATTGAAACCGGCAAATTTGCCCTAGTGGAAAAATTGGCCACAGTCATCGCTGAGGATATTCTACAACTCGATCGAGTGCGACAGGTAAGAGTACAATTATCGAAACCCGCCGCCCCAATTCCCCATTTCACCGGTAAAATCACCATCGATATTACTAGATCCCTTTGAGTTTACGCGTATTATCGACTAAACTTTCAGCAAAAGCGTCAAAACGTTGGGAAAGCTTCTCGTCAAGGATTTTTCCTTCTTCGTTGAAGACTTTCCACGCTTGTCCTAAGCTAATTTGTTCGGGAATTACCCAAGCATGAACCCAACGGAGAATGATTCTTAAATCATTGAGGGCGTTACTATTGGATTGGCCGCCTAAAACACTGATTAACCCGGCAACCTTTCCCGATAACTCCTCAAAACTCATTAAATCTAAGGCATTCTTCATCACACCACTGACACTGCCATGATATTCCGGTGTCGCCAAAATTAACCCCGCTGCCGATTTAACCGTTTGCTGCATTTTGGCCACATCGGGATAGTCAGAATAGTCATCTCCCCCGTTACAGAAGGGTAAAGAGAGTTTTCTCAGGTCAATTATCTCCGTTTCTACTCCTAACGCCCCTACTCGACTGATAGCAACTTCTAACGCCATCGCACTATAGGATCCGGGGCGTAAACTGCCATTAATACCAACGATTTTGATCATAGAACTTATACAAACTCATAACGACTACATATAAGCTAACAAAAAAAGAGACAATTGGGGAAGCTTAGTTAAAAAAATATGTCGATGGGGCGGGGAGAGCGATCGATCTAAGTTTTAATGAGAATAGAAAGAAAGATTTATTCCATTTCCCCTCATTGCCATGCCAGAATTTCTCGATTTTCTCAAACATAAATATGCCTATGTGGCTATTGGTGAATTTAAACCGGGGTGTTTTTCCGAGGCCCAAAAACTCTACGAAAAAGCCGTTTCCACCTATTCTACGGGATTCCAGGGGGCTTTTCTGTTGCAAAAACCCGGAACCGATGAAGGAATTGCCGTAATCATCTGGGATAAAATCGATGATATGGAGGCAAATAAAAGCGAAGACCATGAATTATTGCTGAAATCCATGGCTCCTCTATTTGCAAAACCGCCTGTCACCGATTTTTACGAAGTATGTAGCGAGATAGAAGGTTCCCCCATTTAGGAATAATGTTTCTTTTCGGTGGCGATTAATTTGGCGGCTAAAACCCCGCCTAGAAAGCCAAATAAATGTCCTTGCCAAGAAATCCCCGGACGGGAAGAAGGCAAAACGCCCCAAATTGCGCCACCGTAGAGTAAAAAGACTAGAATTGACAAGAGTATAGAAGGAATATTTCTCTGGAAATAGCCCCGCAGTAATAAAAAACCTAAATAGCCAAAAATCAAGATACTTGCCCCGATATGGATGTATCCCGGAGCAGCAAATAACCAGACTCCTAACCCCCCCACCAGCATAGTTAACCCAGTCACAATAAAAAAGTCGCTGGTTTCCTGTAACATCACCAACCAACCGAGAATCAGGAAAGGAACCGTATTAGCAATAAGATGGGGAAAGTTACCGTGTAGGAAAGGTGCGAACAGAATACCCCGCAATCCGATGACTTGATGGGGCATAATCCCGAAATTGTTTAAACTGCCCCGAAAAACAAATTTATCTAAAATCTCTAACAGCCAAAAAATCGCCACAAAGGTAGCGAGGATTATTGCTTGGGTTTTTATTTCTTGCCGTGATCCTTGACTCATAAGATTGATGGATGAGCTATTTTTTCCCATTATAGCCCCCAGATCAGTTATCAGTTATCAGTTATCAGTTATCAGTTATCAGTGATTCAGTTACCAGTTATCAGGTGTGAGTTATCAGTTTACTGTTTACTGTTTGCTGCGGGACAAAGAGGGGCTAATTGACAGGAAAAACAAGCGGGATTTCTTGCTTTACAAACCGCCCGGCCGTGGTAAATAATACTAATAGAAAAAGTTTCCCAATCCGGTTGAGGTAGTAAAGCCATTAAATCCCGTTCAATTTTCACCGGATCGTTATTAGTAGTTAAACCCAAACGATTACTTAAGCGCTTAACGTGGGTATCTACTGTCACCCCCTCAATAATCGCGTAAGCGTGAGCAAGTACCACATTAGCGGTTTTTCTAGCTACCCCGGGTAAAGTTAATAATTCCGCCATTGTCTTGGGTACTTCCCCCTGAAAATCCTTGAGGATTTTTTGACAAGCACCCTGAATATTTTTAGCTTTATTGCGATAGAATCCCGTGGAACGAATCAGGGTTTCTAACTCCTCTCGCTCGGCAAAAGCTAAGGATTTAGCATCGGGAAAACGGGCGAATAAAGCAGGAGTTACCTTATTTACACGCTCATCAGTGCATTGTGCCGAGAGAATAACTGCCACCAATAACTGCACGGGAGTTTGATAATTTAAGCTACAGGTTGCCTCTGGATATAATCGCTTTAAGTTGCTTAAAATCTCTAGGGCGCGCAGTTGAAGCTTAGTTTTTTTTCGAGGGGCCATCACTGGAATAAATCCTGAAAAACTGCTAGGTTAGCCGTGTCGCGCACGATTAAGAAAACTCCTAATCCTAAGAGTAAAACTAGACCTGTTTGCATGATGTTATCTTGCAGTTTAGTTGGGAGAGGTTTACCTACTAAAGCCTCGATTAATAAAAATACCAACTGACCACCATCAAGAGCAGGTAAAGGCAGAATATTAATCACCGCTAAGTTAATACTAATTAGGGCGGCAAATTGAAAAAGATTACCCGCATCATTACGAGCGATTGCTGCTCCATATTCGACAATTTTAACCGGTCCTGCTACCTGTTGAACACTGTCTTTAAAGTTACTAACTAACTGCCCAAAACCTTTCACGGTTAATAGGGTTAATCGTTGAAATTCACCCGCACCCAAGCTAAAAGCTTGACCAAAACTATCGGCTTTCAGTCGAGTTTCTTCACCGTTAGGAGCCAATCTCACCCCAATTTTACCCTGACCATCACTTCCCAATTCCGGAGTAACGATTAAATCGAGAGTTTCTGTGGGGCGTTTGATGGTTAATTTTAGGGGTTGATCGGGGGAAGATTGAATAATGTCACGGAAGTCAATAATGGCATTCTGAGAAGCACCAAGGGGCTGATCATTGATAGCGAGGACAATATCCCCTGCTTGTATTCCCGCTTGTTCAGCGACGGAATTTTCCGAGGTGAAAACCTCTGGAATAATTACCCCTTCTTGATAGTTAATTTGGGGAAAACCCACCGTAGCGACTTGGGTAACAAGCAAAAAATAGGCAAAAATTAAATTAGCAATTACCCCGGCACTAATGACGATAGCTCGATCGAAAACAGGACGATTTCGTAATAAATCAGGATCGTTATTAGGAATTTGACTATCGGGATCGTCATCGGGAAAACCAACGTAACCCCCTAAAGGAATGGCGCGGAGGGCGTATTCTGTTTCTTTACCTTGATATTTAGCTAAAGCTGGACCAAAACCGATGGAAAAGCGACTAACATGGATAGATTGCCAACGAGCAGCGGCAAAATGACCTAATTCGTGAACGACAATTAATAGGGCAAGGACACCGATCGCTATTAAAACTGACATGATGATCAAAATATAATGACTTAGCTTTTGTTTATTGTAAGCGATCCTCCCAAGCAGATTGCAAAAAATCTTTAGTTATCGCTAATTTTTCGATCATTTATGCTAAAAGTGATCTTAACCGCCTAATCTGACCCAACGGAGAGCGATCGATGCCTTTGAGTGAGCGCGCCCAGCAATTAATCCCAAAAGCGAAAATCATCAGTTTCGCTAATTGGCCCTATCAGCAAGCAGCGATCGCTATTTGGCAACAAGCGGATGATCAAACTCGCTATCTCGATGATAGTGATTTAGATACTATCGTCAATTTAGAGCCTGATTTACTGGTTTCTAGTCAGCAAGCTCGAAAACTGCGGGATAATGCTAATAGCATCGTCGATAACGCTCGTCAGACTGTATTAAACCAATTTCCCACCATTTTTCAACCTGGAGGCGATCTTCATCCACCCCACCGTGCCGAAGCTTGTTGGCGTGATTTCTGGAACTTTTTACGCTGTATTACCTACGGTGTCGCCGGACAGCAGATTCCCTACACCAGCGCCGAGGGATTGGAAAATATGCGTCTTCTTTACCAAGAATTGCAAGTACCATTAGGGGCGATGATTTTGGGGTTAGAAGCCTTAAAACAATACAGTTTAGATTATTTTAGCGACTCAGAAAAAACCGCAATTACTCCCTATTTTGATCACTTAATTGCGGTTATGAAAAAGTTTTAAAACCGAGGCATTTAATCCGTGTTAAAATGGTGAAGCCAACAGTTAAAAATGCCGCTCACCGAGGTTAAAACTCCGTTGAACCCATGAAATCATCGGCGCGGGTAGGCCTCTTCGGTCCACCAAAAACCTCGATCGAGTGCCTGGCGGGTCGAGGTACTTTATAAAATGAGGGAGATTCTATGGATGCCAAAGCGAAATTACTAGAATTGATCGCTGGTAGAAATCGCGGACTCCTGGCCACGGAAAGCGACCGCGTGCGGATTTTAGCGGCGATCGAACAATTGGAGGACCACAATCCCCATCCTCATCCCCTCGAAGTTAAACAACTATTAGGGGGCAATTGGCGTTTACTATTCACCAGCAGCCGCGACATTCTGGGACTAGATCGCCTACCTTTTTTTCAATTGGGGCAAATTTATCAATATCTTGACCTGAACAAGGCCAAACTCTATAATATTGCTGAAATTACGGGCGTACCTTGGTTAGAAGGAGCAGTGATCGTCGCCGCTACCTTTGAACCCACATCCGAGCGTCGGGTCATGGTCAAATTTGAGCGCTCGATCCTCGGTCTGCAACGTTTTCTCAATTATCATTCTCCCCAAGAATTTATCGACGCGATCGAAAGTGGCAAAAAATTTCCTCCCCTCGATTTTTCCTTCAATAATCGCGAACAAAAAGGTTGGCTCGATATCACCTATCTCGATGAAGATCTCCGCATCGGCCGCGGCAGCGAGGGCAGCGTCTTTATTCTGGCTAAGGAAAAAACCTAACTTAAGATATGTCAGGAGTCAGGAGTCAATTGTGTCTAGCTGCCACTTATAAGCAATCAAGTCCGCTAATTTCTATCATTAAAACAAGCAAAAGTCAAGGGGTAAGCAACAAATTTTTACTCGATCGCAACTGGTTAATTATAATCTCCGAATTGCCTGATCGCACTTTTGAACATATACTGCTAACCCCAATGCTTGATATAATTCCCGCGCTTGAAGATATGCTTCTTTCGCTTCCGATATACGATCGAGTTTATAGTAGGTAAGTCCCAGATTAAACCAAGAAGACGCTTCACCCCCCCGATCACCGATTTCCCGTGTGATTGCTAAGGACTGTTGATAAAACTCGATCGCTTTTTGGTATTCTCCTAGGGAATCGTAAACAGCGCCTAAATTATTGTAGGA
>NZ_JAPZSS010000054.1:0-112726 GCF_027532015.1 Microcystis sp. LE19-131.1A
TGAAATATTATGGAGATTTTTAAAATATGAAT
Source organism: Microcystis sp. LE19-131.1A (assembly GCF_027532015.1). NCBI lineage: Bacteria > Bacillati > Cyanobacteriota > Cyanophyceae > Chroococcales > Microcystaceae > Microcystis > Microcystis sp. LE19-131.1A. Next base: position 33 of record NZ_JAPZSS010000054.1, read on the forward strand.
GGATTGAATTTAGCGCCTATAAAGACCGAAAGAGCCTCCTCGCTTACGTTAAAAAAGTGCTGGACAATTTTGGAGGCGAGTATGTAATTAATTTTGCCTAGGTACTTAGAAACCTCCTTCTTAGTCTGTCCACAACTAGATTCTAGCTCAAAGTCTTTGCTGCGGGTGTTAGCCCAAGGACTTTTTTTGATAATTCTTTACATTTTTCCTGATTGACTTGATTGGGATTTTTTGGCTTTAACTAACGGCTCTTTTCGTTTCTGTGTGGAAGGAAGAAGAATAGGGATAATTTCTGACAGGGGGACAAGAAGGCTGAAATCCATATATCGTAAGCTTTTCATTGTTTTAGCTCGACAAAGTTTGCCGCACCATCTCTCACTTATTAATAATAATTCCTAGTAAGCTGGCCCCTATCCCTAGTTCTTTCGTTAGCTTTTTGCCTAGAATTGCTAGATCTATTTCTAGTGAGAGAAGCCATAAGCCTTTGTTGGCAAGGTTTCTAGCTCGCTTGTCCCCCTGTCAGGGATAATTTTCCAGAACTATAGTCTTCAAATCCTTGCCTAGCAAGACTACTAGGAATGATCAGCACTGATTATCATACAAAGTCGAGAAGAGCCGCAAAAACTCGCATTTTGACCGTTGGAAGTATAGCAAATCCGTTTTTGATCAATAGTACGATTAACTCCCAATCCAACTTTAACAACCCAGTTATGAATTGTTTCCCCCCTCTCCCCATCTCCTCTCTCCCCACTCCCTCAAAAAAAATTTTCCCAGAGGTGCTTGACATAACCCTGATGATGAAGTTACAATTGGAATTGTAGCAAAAATGGGATTGTAGTTCAATTGGTTAGAGCACCGCCCTGTCACGGCGGAAGTTGCGGGTTCGAGCCCCGTCAATCCCGTAAAAGTCCGTATTAGGGTCGCCCAAGGACAGTTAACCTGTGGGCAGTAGGATGAATAAACAGGCTCCTACTGCCTAGATTGGTTCTAATTTACCGATAAACCGGCATTAGCTTGAATATAATCGGGTAATTCAATCTTTACCGGTTGTACCCGCCAGATTTCCTCGCAGTATTCCCGAATCGATCGATCGCTAGAGAATTTCCCCATGCGGGCCACATTAAGAATCGCTAAACGACTCCAATGTTCTTGATCTTGATAGGCGCGACCGACACCCTCCTGACAGTCGATATAGGACTGATAATCAGCCAGTAACATATAGGGATCATCGTAGATAAGATTATCCACAAGCGGACGGAATAAACTACTATCACCCCGGCTAAAAAATCCCGAACCAATGAGGTCTAATACTGCCCGCAATTCTTCGTTATGGTAATAGTATTCTTGGGGATTATAACCCTGGGCTTTCTTAGCATAAACCTCCTCGGTTGTCAAGCCAAAAAGAAAGAAATTTTCTGCCCCCACCTCTTCACGAATTTCGATATTTGCCCCATCGAGAGTGCCGATAGTTAAGGCCCCATTCATGGAGAATTTCATATTACCGGTTCCCGAAGCTTCTTTCCCGGCCGTGGAAATTTGTTCGGACAAGTCGGCAGCCGGATAAACCCGTTGACCGAAGGTGACATTATAATCGGGCAGAAAAACCACTTTTAAACGTCCTCCAATCGTCGGATCATTGTCGATCACTTCTGCCACAGAATTAATCAATTTAATGATTAATTTCGCCATAAAATAACCCGGGGCTGCCTTACCACCAAAAATAAAAGTACGGGGTGTAATATCTAGATTGGGATTATTTTTGAGGCGATGATAGAGAGTGACGATATGTAAAACGTTGAGATGTTGCCGTTTATATTCGTGAATGCGTTTTACCTGCACATCAAAGAGGGTACTAGGATCAACTTTAATGCCGACTTTTTTATCGATATAATTGGCTAAATCTGCCTTAATATCGTATTTAATCTGTCGCCAATAGTCCCGAAATACCCCATCATCGACATAGTTTTCTAAACTGCGTAAATCCTCCAGATGATTAATCCAACTTTCGCCGATTTTTTCTGTAATCGCAAAAGTCAAGCGGGGATTACTAGAAACTATCCAGCGCCGGGGAGTAACTCCATTGGTTTTGTTGCTAAATTTTTCGGGAAAGAGTTCATAGAAATCGCGCAGAACATCTTTTTTCAGTAATTCTGTATGGAGGGCTGCCACCCCATTAATTGCCTGGGAACCCACACAGGCAAGGTGAGCCATACGGACATATTTTTCGCCGCTTTCATCGATTATAGATAAACGGGACATTTTGCCATCATCATGGGGATAAATAATGCGAATTTTATCCAAGAAACGATAGTTAATTTCGTAGATAATTTCCATTAATCGGGGTAAAAGACGACCAAAAATACTCAAAGGCCATTTTTCTAAAGCTTCTGGCAAAAGAGTATGATTGGTATAGGCGAAGGTATTTTGAGTAATAAACCAAGCTTTATCCCAATCGAAATGATGCACATCAATTAACAAGCGCATTAACTCGGCCACACCGACGGAAGGGTGAGTATCATTCAATTGTACCGACCATTTTTGATGAAAATTATCGAGACTGGGGTTCTCGTACAAGTGAATACGAATCATATCCTGTAGGGAACAGGAAACAAAGAAATATTGCTGTTCTAAACGTAGTTCTTTGCCTTGAATTGGTTCATCGTTCGGATAGAGAACTTTACTGATATTTTCCGAGTGAACTTTATTATCCACCGCACCATAATAATCGCCGCGATTAAAGCGACCAAAATCAAAAGATTCACAAGCTTCTGATTTCCAGAGACGCATGGTATTAGCGGTGTTAACTCGATAGCCGAGAATTGGGGTATCGTAGGGAATTCCTTTGACTACATAATCGGGAATCCAACGACTGCGATAATTACCATTTTCGTCGGTATAGGATTCGGTATAACCGCCAAATTTTACCTCTACTCCCGCTTCCGGTCGGGCAATTTCCCAGGGATTTCCATACTGTAACCACTTATCGGTTATTTCCACCTGCCAACCGTCGTGAATTCTTTGATCAAAGATACCAAATTCGTAGCGAATACCGTAACCAATAGCGGGAATTTCTAGGGTAGAAAGGGAATCTAAATAACAGGCCGCTAAACGACCTAAACCACCATTTCCTAACCCCGGTTCTTCTTCTTGGGCAATTAATTCTTCTAGTTTTAATCCCGATTCGCTGACAGCTTTCTCCACCTGTTCGTAGATACCGAGATTAATTAAATTATTAGCCAAATGGGGACCGACTAAAAATTCGGCCGAGAGATAACAAACGGTTCTGACATCTTTTTTTAGATAGGTTTGTTGGGTGGTTAACCAACGCTGTAATAAACGATCGCGGACTGTATAGGCTAGGGCCAGGTAAAGATCGTTTTTGCTGGCTAATTCCGGTAATTTACCTTGAATATAGAGTAAATTATCCCTTAAAGCCCGTCGGATAGTTTCTGTGTCTAATCCTGTTCTGTCGTCTTCGATGATAATCGGACAAACAAAAGTTGACTCTGGAGATGGATTCATAGGAGTGTTTTTACTAAAAATCGACTGCTCTTAGTCTAAGATAACCCGCCCTGAAATTGTATCAAGAAAAGCTTAAATCTTGACTAAGATTAAGGTATAGTAATGATGAAGTTAAGGTGATTAAATGTCAGTTACCGATAGGAAGCAAAAATAGGGGAAAGTTTGAGCAATGCGTGCTTTTGTGACGGGTGGAACAGGTTTTATCGGGGCGAATTTGGTGCGATTGCTTTTAGTCGAAGGCTACCAAGTGCGCGTCCTCGTCCGTCCCCAGAGTAATCTCAGAAATTTGTGGGGTTTAGATCTCGAAATTGTCTGGGGTAATTTAAATGATGAGAACTTATTGAAATTAATGGTCGGATGCGAAGTTTTTTTTCATGTAGCGGCACACTATTCTCTCTGGAAAAAGGATAGATATCAACTCTACCAAAACAATGTTTTAGGTACAAGAAATGTCCTGGAATCGGCGCATTTAGCGGGAATTACCAGAATAGTTTATACCAGTTCTGTGGCGGCTATTGGAGTAGGTAAAAAGGGTGAAAGTGTCGATGAAACTTATCAAAGTCCCGCCCATCAATTAGTGGGTTATTATAAAAAATCGAAGTATTGGGCAGAACAGGAGGCATTCAAAGCAGTACAAAGAGGACAGGACATCGTTATAGTTAATCCTAGTACGCCCATAGGAGCATTTGATATCAAGCCTACACCCACCAGCGACATTATTCTCCGTTTTTTGCGGCGAAAAATGCCCGCTTATGTGAATACGGGATTAAATCTAATTGATGTGCGCGATGTGGCTTGGGGACATTTATTAGCTTTAGAAAAGGGCAGAACTGGCGAAAGATATATTTTAGGTCATCAAAACACTTCTTTAAAAACTTTGTTGACAGAATTAGCCGAAATTACCAGCATAAATGCCCCGAAAATTGTTTTACCTTTTTGGATTCCTTTACTAATATCTTGGTTAGATGAAAAAGTTCTTCCTGTCCTCGGAAAATCCCCCTCTATACCCCTTGATGGCGTGAAAATGTCAAAACAGTCCATGTACTACGATTCCTCGAAGGCAGTGCAAGAACTAGGCTTACCCCAATCGCCGATTAGACAAGCTTTAGCCGATGCCATCGATTGGTTTCAAACCAATGGAGACATTACTTATTAACACTGAGTAGGAAAGGAAAAAGATGGTCTCAATTGTGCTTAGATATTTATCTATTTTTGCGCCCTTAATAATTCATCTAGGAAAACCTGTTCTTGCTAAAATAACTCCAATTTTAAGCGCAATCATCCCCCCAAGAACACTGCCCAACCAGTAAATTAAACCGAAAGTCACGTTTCCCTGCTCTAAAAACTTGTTGACCTCCAAACTATAGGTGGAAAAAGTTGTATAGGAACCACAAAAACCCGTGGCAATCATCAATCCTAATTCTGGGGCAATTATGCGAATATTTTCCCTAACCATAGTAAAAATATAGGCAATAATTAAACAACCAGAAACATTAACAAAAAATGTCCCCAAAAATCCCCATTCTTGACCGAAAATACTGTCAATTAATTCTCCGATATAAAAACGACTCAAAGCCCCAAAAATAGCCCCAATCGCCACGAATAAACTATAACGTCCCCTGAAAAAATTCATGCTGTCTCTCCTGCCCTTCAATAGTCAATAAATTGGAGAATTAAGTAGCTGATTATAATTAAATTAAAAATGGATTTTAGGTTCGATCCCCCCTTAATCCCCCCTTGATAAGGGGGGCATCTGATAGTTTTTAACGCCTACCTACTTAACCTAGAAAAAATTGGGCAATAGCTGCCCCGATTCTCACGGCAATCAATCCGAAAATTATACTAGCAACGGCAAAAAAAAGACTGAGAAAATTTTGCTGATTGCGCCAGAGGGTCAAGATATCTAAACTATAGGTAGAAAAGGTGGTATAAGCTCCTAAAAATCCCGTTCTAACCATTAAATCTAGTGCGTGGGAATAAAAGGGAACACTGGGTAAAATAGCCCAAAAAAAGCCGATAGCTAGACAGCCAGTTAAATTAATAATAAAGGTTCCAGATGGAAAGCGCAAGCCGAATTTTGCTTTTGTCCATTCGGTAATATAATAACGAGATAACGCCCCCGGAACCGCTCCGGCTACAATTGCGAAAACATCGTTCAAATCTGACATTGTCTCTAATTTTTTTGCTATCTTTGTCTAGGCTCTATGATAATTGATGCGGTTATCGATCGCATGGCCTATATTTTCAGGGGTGTTATTGTCGAGGACAACCCTCTGATTTTAAAATAGAGCTATGAAAATTCAACCGCGTAAACGTTTTGGACAACATTGGTTAAAAGATGAATCGATACTCGATCGCATCATCGGCGCTGCTAATTTACAATCAGAGGATCGGGTATTAGAAATCGGCCCTGGTACAGGCATTTTAACCCGTCGTCTTCTCGATGGCGCTCAATTGGTTGTCGCTGTAGAAATCGATCGAGATCTATGGACAATTTTAAATAAAAAATTTGGCCAACAAGATAACTTTCATCTCATCCCAGGGGACTTTCTTACCCTTAAACCCGAGCAACTGCCGCCAGTTAATAAGGTAGTGGCTAATATTCCCTATAATATCACTGGCCCGATCCTCGAAAAGCTCCTCGGTTCGATCGCCCATCCCTGCACTCCCCCTTACCAGAGTATTACCCTCTTAGTCCAGAAAGAAGTCGCCGAAAGATTAGTCGCTGTCCCCTCCACCAAAGCTTACAGCGCTCTCAGCGTCCGCATTCAATACCTTGCCGATTGTCAATGGATTTGTGATGTCCCCCGGCGGGCTTTTTCCCCACCTCCCCGGGTGGATTCGGCGGTAATTCAGCTTTTACCCCGTGTTTTGCCGAATAATGTCAGTAATGCGGCCTTTTTGTCCACTTTAGTTAGCCTTGGTTTTGCCAACCGGCGCAAAATGTTACGCAATAATCTAAAAAATTGTCTAGATAGCGATCGATTAATCCAAATCCTGACACAATTAGAAATTAATCCCCTCGCTCGCGCCGAAGATCTCAGTTTATCGCAATGGATTGACTTGGCGGAAAAATTAGGTCAATTGCCAAAATTTTAGATTTTTTTCCTTGACAAATGCACAGTTATACCCTTCTAGCCCCCGCTAAAATTAACTTATATCTAGAAATCGTTGGCGATCGCCCTGATGGTTTCCACGAGTTAGTCATGGTGATGCAGACGGTGGAATTATGCGATCGCATCACTCTCCGGCCCAACGGATTGCAGGAATTCCGCCTCTTTTGCTCTCATCCCCTCGTCCCCCAAGATAGCAGTAATCTCGCCCATCGGGCCGCCACTTTGATGGCGAAGGAATTCCCCCGTCTCTTTGCCAATTACGGCGGTATCGATATCACCATCGAGAAATATATTCCCGTGGCTGCCGGTTTAGCGGGGGGGTCCACCAACGCGGCGGCGGTGTTAGTCGGTATCGATTTAATCTGGGAATTAGGTTTAACCCGTCCGGAATTAGAAACTTTAGCGGCAAGATTGGGTTCCGATACTTCCTTTTGTGTGACAGGAGGAACGGTTATCTGTACGGGAAGGGGAGAAATTCTCGATCCGATCGCTCCTCTCACTGGATTATGGGTGATTTTAGCCAAATACGATCATTTATCCGTTTCTACACCCTGGGCCTACCAAAGCTATCGGCAAAAATTTCAGGATACCTATCTGTCTTCTCCAGAGGAATTTCATCACCGCCGTCAGCAGGTGAGTTCCGGGGCTTTGGTACAAGCGATCGCCCAGAAAAAACCAGCCGCTATCGGCAAATTTATCCACAATGACCTCGAAAAGGTGGTTTTACCCGAATTTCCCCTCGTAGCCGAGTTAAGACAGGTTCTGGGCGATTTAGGCGGCTTGGGAACGATGATGTCAGGCTCTGGCCCGACGGTTTTTACTCTCTGTTCATCTCAAGAAGTGGCGGAAACTATCGTTAAAGAGGCCCGGGAAATTCTCGTCGCTCCCGATCTACAATTTTGGATAGCCCCAATCACCGATACAGGCATTCAAGTGACTTGAGAAAATTAAAATTGACCGCCTTTACCAAGATAACCAAACTCGCGGAATAATTGCCTCTCGATCGCTCATTTCTCGCCTTAAAATTTGCCAAACCTGCTGAAACCATTGTCGCACTTCACCGCTAGAATTACCCCGATAACGACATAAAAGACCATCTCCTAAAGTGCTAGTAACTCCCATCTCTCCTTCTAGGGAAAAATCTCTCACTTTCTCAATTAAATTTCTGCCCACCGGTTGACCGATATAAACTAAAGTACCGATCAGGGCGCTATCATTTAAACCAGAAAATCCCTCGATCATTTTACCACCCAACAGGAAGGATCGATCGAGCCATAAAGGTTGTCCTGATCGCCAAATTTCCCAATTAGAATGCCATTCTCCCGCTAAAAATTTCTCGCCTCGCGCACTGCGACCAAAACGGGTAATTTCCCATCCCAACCAACTGCTATTTTCCCCTAAATCCACTCGTAAATGTTGGCGAAATGCTGCACCATTAAAGATAATTGTTTCTTGGGGTAGCCATTCTAAACCGGCATTGTCATCGATTTTAATCTCGATTAATTGCTGTGCCATCTGACCATTACTCTGGTAAACTTTTCCAGCAGAAGCAGTGGTAATCAGGGCATTAGTAGCGGCTTGGAGATGAATTTTTTGTTGAAGAACATCACCCCCAACTATTCCCCCCGCAGTGTGTAAAATCACCGTGTGACAAAGGTTTTTTCCCTCGGGATAAAAAGGTCTTTGTACTTTTAAAGGGGCGGTAGCATAGACGTGATTAATCTGGGTTGCGAGATTTTTTTGCGTGTAAATTAGTTCTAGGTTTCCCTGCCACATTATTGCTCCTCAGTCATGGTTTCTAGAAATTGCCGATAATTTTCAGGACTGAGATTAATTTTAACTTCTATTTTCTGTTCTTTATCCCTGATCAGTAAAATATATTCACTTTCCGCTTTTTTGCCGACTAGGAGAGGATTTTTTAGCTCGAATTTTTGATAAACTAGATGGGGTTTCGTCACCCGAATAACTAAACTAGCTTGGGATTGGGGATAAATGTCTAATTGCTCCCGTTCCCGATCTAAAATTAATTGTTTAGGTGTCATGCTTCTTTCGTCAGCAAAAGTAGATTTATGCCAATAGAGGGTAATCCCGCGAATTTGGGGCATTTGGAGGCTAAACTTTTCATCAAAACCTTGCTGCTCCCAATTAATATCTTCCAGAGAGCCAGTATCGGGAATTAAACGCTGTTGCCAGAAGACTTCCTTAAGATTTAAATCTTGCCACCATTGGCTAATAATTTGGAAATTCTCCAGATTATCGGGGTGGGGATTGGCACTTTGCCAGAGGAGAGGATTAAGCATTTTTGGGGAATTTTTGAGCTGGGAAAATCAGGTTAATAGTTTTCGCTGGAGTTAAGGGATCATTAATCTCAATTATCATCGATTCTCGAGCTGCTGATCGGGCCATAGTATTAACTCTTGATCGCATTTTTATTTTATCCTAAATTATCGAGGGAAAAACTGCTAAAAGTGGTCTTCAGATGCGATCGCCAGCCACCAGCCCAGAAAACTGAGGGAAGATCAGATAGATTGGATATAATTAACTAATAAAGCCCTGTATGGTCCCAAAAACTAGAATTGTTTTAATATGAACCAGCCTAGACTATTATCTTTTACCCTCGATGGTTGGGGTGTGCTAGGTGGTCCAGTTTCCCTATCCCTAGTTAACCAAGTTGGGGTATTAGTGGGGAGAAACGGTGCGGGGAAATCCGCTATCCTAGAAGGATTTGAAGCCATCTCATCCTGTGCTATCGGTAGATCGATCGGCTCTCGGATGATTGATAGTGATAGCATTCCCTCAATTTTGCAGGTTGAAATTCTAACACCGACTAACCGGCGCTTAGGATACAGGTATGAGCTAATCATCCCCTTTTCTATGGACGATCTAGATACAGACATAGATGATACCACTAACGATAATTCCTTGGAAAATTCCTTTTCTTGGAATGATTATTGTCAGTATATTGATGGAGATCAAGAACTTCTCTGGAAAACCGAATTTGGACTAACAAGCTTTAATAATAATGGTGAGCCAATATTTGCTATTCTTGGCAATACTACCTCGCTGCGACAGTCAAATATACCTGGAAATTCATCGCTAAATTTACCTCCAGAAATGCAGTGGGTTTATGCTATTTTAAAAGGGATTCGTCTTCTTGGCAAAGCTCCTATCCGTCGCACATCAAGACGACAGCCTTCTTTATTAAAGGTGACAAGTAAGAAGATTTCTGCCAGTCGATTTGATCTAGCAGATACTCTAGCTCGGAGAATATTTCGTTGGGTGGGTACGGATGATTTTGATGAACTAGAAAATGTTTGTCAACGAATAAGACTTGCCAAGAAAATCACTGTGCAGAAGTTCGTTTTGAGTGAGCATTCTGGACAGACAGGCCAAGATAAAGACGAAGAGTACATCGCTTCAGTATTATTAGATGGAGTCAATATTGGATTACTCTCCGATGGCACCTTGCGAGTTTTATCAATTCTGATCGAAATAATTGCTCACCATCCTAATGCAACAACCATAATTGAGGAGCCAGAAACACAAATACATCCCGCAATGTTAGCAAAATTATTAAATGAAATTAAATCCTATACTTGGGATGAAAATTTAATTATATCAACTCATTCACCACAAGTAGTAGCTTGGACAAAGCCAGAAAATATTAGCTTAGTTTATCGTAACCAGGGACGGACAAGTGTTAGGAAACTAGAAGAAGGAGAGATTGAAAAAGTTGTCGAGTACCTCTGTGAAGAAGGAGATTTAGGAGACTGGATTTACAGTGGTATTCTCGATGAGTAGTAACTTGATCGCCATAATTGCCGAAGATGAGACGGACTGCGATGTGTTTCGTCAAATTATCCATCGCGTGCTGGGGACAAATACTAGGACAAAATCTTGGGCATCTAAATCCTCTAGTACATTAAAGAGAAAACTGTCAGCAAAACTTAAAGTGATGACAAGGGAAGGATGTGATGCTTTTATCATTGTTCATGATTTAGATCGTAATCCCAAGAATAACTCTCTTAACGATGAAAAACGATTGCGAGATCACTTGGAATTAAGCTGTTCTAATATTAATGGTATCAGGAAATATATCTGCATCCCAATAGAAGAATTAGAGGCTTGGTTTTGGTCTGATCCAGAAGTTGTTAAATATGTGGGACGAGGCAAGGGAAAAGCTCACCCAAACCCTCACCTAATTATCAAACCGAAAGAAGAATTGATCAAATTGTCAATCGGTGAAAATAGAAAACCCCGTTATAGTACCAACATGAATCTTGAACTAGCCCAAAAGCTAAATTTAGAACTTTGTGCCACTTGTTGTCCTTCTTTTAAAGATCTTCTCGACTTTCTGCAATCTCTGTCAAGAGGATAGCAAACCATTAACCCCCCCATCCCAGCCAAGGTATCTGCGATCACTACTGACTTGGCACTGTTCTAAACCCCAAAAAAGAGGGATTTTATGGTAAAATAGTCCTACAAATGGGCATATTCTGCACATCAAAAGGGTAAAAGCCCGATTTTTAGCGAATTTAATCACAAAAACGCTTTTTTTGCCTTGTTATTGGAGTTAACCCCCCTATGACCGCCGCCCAGGATCATGTCGTCCCCACAGACTTAAGCAATGAAATGTCCCGTTCCTATCTAGAATACGCCATGAGCGTCATCGTTGGGCGCGCCTTGCCCGACGCTAGGGACGGACTGAAACCCGTACACCGGCGCATTCTTTATGCGATGTACGAACTAGGATTAACCCCCGATCGCCCCTTCCGGAAATGCGCTAGAGTCGTCGGGGAAGTATTAGGAAAATACCACCCCCACGGGGATACTGCCGTTTACGATGCCCTCGTCCGCATGGCCCAGGATTTCTCCATGCGCGATCCCCTGATTAACGGTCATGGTAACTTCGGATCGATCGATAACGATCCCCCAGCAGCCATGCGTTATACCGAGTGTCGTCTGCACACCCTGGCCACCAACGCCCTACTACAGGATATCGAGTCAGAAACCGTCGATTTCGCCGATAACTTCGATGGTTCCCAACAGGAACCCGTGGTTTTACCCTCTAGAGTCCCACAACTGCTAATTAATGGCTCATCGGGTATCGCCGTCGGTATGGCCACCAATATCCCCCCCCACAACCTGGCCGAGATTATCGATGGAACCGTTGCCCTCATCCATAACCCCGATCTCACCGATACGGAATTACAGCGTTATATCCCGGGGCCGGACTTTCCCACCGGGGGGCATATCCTTGGCAGAGACGGCATTCAGGAAGCTTACACCACCGGCCGCGGTTCCATTACCCTGCGGGGAGTCGCCTCCTTTGAAACCATCGAACAAAGGGGAAGACCCGATCGAGATGCTATTATCATCACCGAACTGCCCTATCAAACCAATAAAGCGGCATTAATCGAAAAAATCGCCGATTTGGTCAATGATCGCAAAATAGACGGTATTTCCGATGTGCGGGACGAAAGCGATCGCGACGGCATCCGGGTAGTGATCGAACTGAAACGGGATGCCTATCCCCGCGTCGTCCTCAACAATCTATATAAACAAACGCCCCTCCAGTCGAATTTTGGGGCGAATATGTTGGCATTAGTCGATAACGAACCGAGATTACTGACTTTAAGGGAGTTTCTTCGGGTTTTCCTCGATTTTCGGGTAGAAGTTATCACCCGTCGTACCCGTTATGAACTCCGCAAGGCCGAGGAAAGGGATCATATCCTTCAGGGTTTACTAATTGCCCTCGCTAGTCTCGATGCAGTCATTGCCCTGATTCGCAGTGCTGCCGACACAGCTAGTGCAAAAGAGGGATTAGTGCAGAATTTTGGTCTTTCAGAGGTGCAAGCGGACGCAATCCTACAAATGCAGCTGCGACGGTTAACCGCCCTAGAATCGGAGAAAATTCAGCAAGAACACGGGGAATTACTGACAAAAATCGGCGATCTTCAGGATATTTTAGCCAAAAAAGAACGGATCGACAGCATTATCGAGGAAGAACTGCAACAGATCAAAACGATTCACGCTACCCCCCGTCGCAGTCATATTGAACAACGGGAAGGAGAAATCGCCGAAACTGACCTGATTGCCAACGAACAGGCCTTAATTCTCGTCACCGAACAGGGTTACATCAAAAGAATGCCCGTTAATACCTTTGAGTCCCAAAATCGGGCAACAAGGGGCAAAGCTGGCGCGAAAATGAAAGAAGACGACGGCATCGATCACTTTATCACCTGCCGCGATCACGATAGCGTTCTCTTTTTCACCGATCGCGGGGTTGTCTATAGTCTCAATGCCTATCATATCCCCACCGGTTCCCGTACCGCTCGCGGGGTTCCCATCGTGCAACTGTTAGAGATTCCCAAAGGGGAGAAAATCACCTCGGTGGTGGCAGTCAGCGAGTTCAGCGAGGATAATTACCTGATTATGCTCACACAAAAGGGATTTATCAAGAAAACCGCCCTCGCTGCCTTTAGTAATATTCGATCAAACGGTTTAATCGCCATTTCTCTCGAAGACGGTGATCAACTACGTTGGGTTCGCTTGGCCAAAGAGGAAGATAGCGTCATTATCGGTTCTCGTCAGGGGATGGCAATTCATTTTAAGGCCGATGGTCAACAATTGCGCTCCCTGGGAAGGGCAACTAAGGGCGTAAAATCGATGAAATTGCGCTCAGGTGACGAATTAATTAGTATGGACATTCTGCCTAGTCAAATTGTCGCCCAAATCGCTGAATCTAACCAAGAAGAAACCGAGGACGAAAGCGAAGAAATTAACCCCGAAGTGGCTAATAATGGCCCCTGGGTGTTAGCGATTACCATGGCAGGACTAGGAAAACGGGTTCCCGTTACCCTCCTACGTCTGCAAAATCGGGCGGGATTAGGAGTCAGAGTGATTAAATTCCGCAAAAAGAACGATAAATTAGCGGCTCTGCACGTTGTTAACCCCAACGAGGAATTTATGATTATCACCGCACGGGGTATTATCATCCGTCAATCCGTCGATGCTATTACTCCTCAATCGCGATCGGCCGGAGGCATCCGGGTACAAAAACTCGATGAGGACGATGCGATCGCTGCGGTGGCCCTAGTTCCCCCTAGTGATGGGTCGGAATCTGAAGACAGTTAGATTTGCCAGGAAGTGGGGAAGTGGAGTGTGGGGTGTGGGGAAGTGGGGAGAATAAATAAAAATAATCTTCTGTCTCCTGACTCCTGACTCCTATCTCCTTTCCTGAGTATTTGGGATTAAAACTGAAAAAAGTGCATTAATTGGGAGATTTCCTGCGCTTCTAGGGATAAACGCCCTTTAAAATCCACAATATTCTTAAATAATCCCTGTTCTTCTCTGCTTTTTATAATGGCAGCCGCCAAATTATCACTGATCAGGGGCAGGGTGGTTAACTGCTCGATCGAGGCGGTGTTAGGATTGATTTTAGGGGGTGCGAGGTGACTTTCGGGACTATAATAGGCAAATTCTAGAATCGGTTCCCAAGCTTTCAATCTAGCCACAGGAACACTCAAAGCAGCCGCTAGATCTTCAAGACAAAGCAATTCTACCCCCATACCCAGCAATTCCACCAACATTCGCGCTTGATGGATGGATATCCCTGGCAATCGCAGCCAATCATCCACACCCGCTTGACTGACATTAATTTTAATGCCCAATTGTGCCGCCATAGCGATCTCATCGAGGGAACGGAAGCGATAATAGGGATCATTGCTAATTTTGGCTTTTAAAGGGTTAAAAGTGCGCCCTAACCAGTTTTGCGGTGTCATTGTAGTAATTGTCGCCGTTTTTCTTCAAATTCGTACTCAGAAATTAATCCTTCTTGCCGGAGGCGCTCTAATTCCCTTAAAGCTGCCCCGATCGCCTCTACTTGTTTAGGCTCTAAACTGGGGACAGTGGCAGCAGTGGTGGCAGTGGGAAAATAGTTAGCGAAAAATTGGTTATCTTGGATTAAATACCACACCGCATCGATCGCGCAAGCCACCCGGGGAATCGGAGTTTGCCAGAGCAGAAGATAGATAATTCCCCAGAGAGGTTGACCGAGATAGAATTTATGAATACCGGCGATAGGAAAGGGTAAAGCGAGAATGCTGCCGATAAAAGCCAGAAAAATCGCTAATTTACGGCTTTTGGGCTTACTTAATAATTTTTCCACCAGAAGCATGAGACCTGTTCGAGATTGATTTTAGCCTGATCTGAACCTTCTATCCTAAAATACTCTTTGGTTCTAAGTAGGGAGACACAATTATTTGTAGGATGGGTTAGCGGTAGCGTAACATAATCTGGCGTTGGGTTTCATGCTTCAACCCAACCTACGTTCATCTTATATTTAATTCCACTCAGCCACTTAACATAGGGATAAGCAATGACTAGCAGAATCAAGGAAATCTTTCAAACAGGACAACCGGATCAATCCGTCACCGTGCAGGGTTGGGTGAGAACAAAACGAGAATTAAAAGAATTTACTTTCCTGGAAGTTAATGATGGCTCATCCCTGGCCAACTTACAAGTTATCCTCGAACCGACTTTACCCGATTATGAAAATGTACTAAAGACAATTAGTACAGGAACGGCGATCGCTGTTTCGGGAAATTTGGTTCTTTCCCCGGGTAAAGGGCAAAATATCGAGTTAAAAGCGGCCGAAATCACCCTTTATGGTGACTGTCCTGCGGATTATCCCCTACAAAAGAAACGTCATTCCTTTGAATTTCTGAGAACTATTGCCCATCTGCGAGCAAGAACCAACACCCTAGGAGCAGTAATGCGGGTTAGAAACGCTTGCGCTACCGCTATCCACACTTTTTTCCAAGAAAAGGGCTTTATTTGGGTACATACTCCCATTATTACCGCTAACGACTGCGAAGGTGCGGGAGAATTATTTACTGTCACCAGTTTAGATTTAAAAAAACCCGCCAATTTTGCCGAGGATTTCTTCGGTAAACGGGCCTATTTAACCGTCAGTGGACAATTACAAGCGGAAGTAATGGCCATGGCTTTATCTAATGTTTACACTTTTGGCCCGACTTTTCGCGCCGAAAATTCTAATACTTCCCGTCATCTGGCCGAGTTTTGGATGGTGGAACCGGAAATGGCTTTTTGTGACTTGGAAGGGGATCAGGATTTAGCGGAGGCATTCCTCAAATATATCTTTAAATTCGTTTTAGAAAATTGTCCCGAAGATTTGCAGTTTTTTAACGAACGTATCGATAAAACGGTGTTAAGTACGGCCGAAAATATCGTTAATAGTGAGTTTGGCCGGATTACCTACAGCGAAGCGATCGAGTTATTGGAAAAAGCTGATCGTCAGTTCGAGTTTCCCGTAAAATGGGGCGTAGATTTACAGTCAGAACACGAACGTTATCTAGCGGAGGAACTATTTAAAAAACCCGTGATTGTCACCAATTATCCCAAGACAATCAAAGCTTTTTATATGCGTCTAGATGACAGTAATAAAACCGTTTCCGCTATGGATATTTTAGCACCCAAGATCGGCGAAATTATCGGCGGTTCCCAACGGGAAGAGCGATTAGATGTATTAATCCAAAGAATGCAGGAACAGGGAATGAATCCCGATGATTTGTGGTGGTATTTAGACCTGCGTCGCTACGGTTCCGTTCCCCACGCCGGTTTTGGTTTAGGATTCGAGCGTCTGGTACAATTCATGACGGGAATGACCAATATTCGCGATGTGATTCCTTTCCCCCGTACCCCTTTAAGTGCCGACTTTTAGAATGATGTCTAGGATCGACAGGAGAAAGGAGGAATGTAGATATTTATTAAATTGTAGCTTAGGCTACAGACTTGGAGTAGAAAATGTTTGTTGTTTCACTGTCCCCCTCTACGTTCTTTGTCCCCTTTCTCCTGTAACAGTTCTTAATAGGTTTGTCTGAGTTTAGCCTGATTGATAATGATAGCGAGCTTGTAAAAAATAAACCTTATTTCCCGTGACTTTATAAACCAAACGATGCTCTAAATCGATCCGTCGTGACCAAGTGTCGGCAGCAATATACTTAAGAGGTTCGGGTTTACCCAATCCTGTAAACGGATCGCCATCCAAAATATCTGCCACTAAGTCTAAAATTTTATCGCCTTTTTTCGGTTCGTTCCGATACCACCAAGCTAAATCTGCTTTGAAATCAGGACTAAAAACGGGCAAATAACCATGAATAGGATTGTTTTTAGGTTTATCTGGCTTATTTTCTCTTTTAGGACTCAATTCCTAACTCCTCTTTTAATTCAGCTAATGTTTGAGGAGTTGCATCTTCTCTCTGGGCCCATGCTAAAGAGCGAAATAAGCGTTTGGCATTTTCTGGCGATCGCAATAAATAAACACACTCTAATAAACTGGAAAGCTCATCTTCAGCAATTAACGCCACATTTTTCTGATTGCGACGCTTAATGACGATAATTTGAGATTCCTCACACACCTGATCTAAGAGACTGGCTAAATTCATTCTCGCCTGAGAGTAGGTGGTTTCTTTGCTTAACATGATTTTTAGGGGATACTTGTACAACCTTATTGTAC
Source organism: Microcystis sp. LE19-131.1A (assembly GCF_027532015.1). NCBI lineage: Bacteria > Bacillati > Cyanobacteriota > Cyanophyceae > Chroococcales > Microcystaceae > Microcystis > Microcystis sp. LE19-131.1A. Next base: position 17,211 of record NZ_JAPZSS010000054.1, read on the forward strand.
AATTCCAAGCTCTTGAACTCCCCAGAAACCCCAAAATCTCGATCGCTGGTTAGGGAGAGAAATGTAAAGATTTATTAAATTGTAGCTTTTAATACAGTTGTGGGGGGGGGAGTGTGTATTGTTGTTTTTGGTTTCCTTTATGGTTGGGTTGGGCTGTTGCTTAACCTGGCTGCGAGGGGGCAAACACTTATGTACTGCGTAGCGAATGGTGATGAAAAAAAGATTTTTCAGATGGCTACCAATTTTAGCCTTAACTACAGCTTTATGTTCTAACTTCTATCAGAATCACGATGATATTGCTCAAGCTCGTAATTTAAGACGTGTAAGCAATGGTTTTGCTTTCGAGATTCAGAATTGTAATAAAGACAATAATTCTGTAGTTTGTACTTTTATGGTTGCAAACTTAGGGGAAGTCAGAGATCTTTATTTTTCTCCCACAGACTCTATCATCATTGATTCTACCGGCAAGCAATTGAAGGGATCGCAGGGCATTATTGGAGCAATAGGTCCAGGTGGTGCACTACTATTTAGGGATATGCCTTCTAGAGTCCCCATTAACGGAAAAATTCTCTTTAAAGGAAATTTGCCCGGAAGAATCGCTTATCTGCGATTAGTAGGTTCTAATTTCTCAGTTGAATGGAGGTAATATATTACCTCGTTCTCAGGTTCTACCTGAAGATTTTTCCTGTGGCAGCAGCATTAAGTAGGGGCGAACGCAATTCGCCCCTACAGGTTTTTTTCGCCCGCTCGCACTTTAATATAGGAACAGTAGGGTGGGCAATGCCCACCCTACCCATTTTTCCTGAATACTGAACCTTATTATTGATTGAGAGAAACAACAACTATGTACACCACAACTTACAACTTACACAATCTTGAGCTATAATCGGCAATGAGGTCGAATCCGAAAAACGATCAGAAAAAACTGCTGATTGCTGAACTTAGAAAAGCAGCAATCAAACATACCCCAGAAAATATTATCAGAATTACTAAAGATCCTAGCGGGAAAATTGTTTTTCTAGAAACAGGAAAAGGAGGAGAGAGAGGTTCTGGATTACTGCATATTCTAGAAAATCATCGAGAAGATTTCCTCCAGAGAGGTATTGCCGAAGAACAAATTCCTGATTTAATTATAACAGCTATTAGTGAGGGGACAATTATTGGCATACAAGGAAAAAGTCGCATAATTTATCAAGTAGAAATCAATGGAATTATTCAGTATGTTTCTCTAGAAATTAGTCATAATGGTTACTTAGTGAGTGCTAATCCAACTCCAACGCGATTAATTAATAAACTTATTCAGGAATGATAGTTATGGCAATCAGAATCAAACTTTGGGCAGATTATGGAAGTTACCCACTTTGGGGAGTAGATGAAATTGATAACATTGCTCCTGAAGAATTACCATTAAGTAAAGAAACCATTCAACGTTTAAACGCATGGCAGGATACTTACGATAAGACTTTAAATCAAGACTATCCACCTTTATCAGATTTTCCTAATCAGCAAGCTGAAATGGATTTTAAACAAGAAGGAATTAGTTTATGGAAACAGTTACGTCTTGAACTGGCCCCGGATTATGAAGTTTTCTACCAAAATGAAGGTCAATTGTTCAGACATCCTAAGGAAATAACCACAAAATCTACAGTACAAAAAATAACAGTTTGAGTATCATCACCCTCGGAACATTAGGCGCAGCTTCAACCCTGAAGCGCCAACTAAAACCCTCTTAATCCACTGAAAAAGCAACCACAAAAGTAAGCTAAATTGCCTCTAAAAATACCATAAATACCCCTTCAATCAATCTTGAGGAGGGTTTGTTTTTTTATATCTCTTTTTTGGCAATAGATGCTATAATGAAAGGCCACTCTTTAAGATTGCTTGCTTGATCGTGGACTTTGAGATTATCAGCGATATTACGAATATCGAGATTATTGCCACAGGAACAGGAATTCGTAATCGGGAACGGTTGCAAAAACAGTATGGCAAAGGTAAATGGAGAAAATTAAAGGGCATAGCCCAATTTCAGCTTGCCAATGGTATAGTAAGGTTAGCTGAAGTCCATTGGTATGAAGCTCATGGCATCGGCAAAAAAGAATTTAAGCTCAAGTTACCGTTTCTAGATTGACCATGAAAATAGAGTCATCTCCAACAAATAAGTTCGCAGTTTGTCTCAATAATGAAGGCTACGAAGCTTCACTAGAGGTGGGCAAAATATACCGCGTTATCCCTGATGAGACAGCAGAAATAAACAGTCTAATTCGGGTTATTGATGAAAGTGGTGAAGATTACGCTTTTTCTGTGAATCGGTTTCATGCTATTGAGTTACCAAAGCCAATAGAAGAGGCTTTATTATCAGTTGCCAACTAAAACCCTCTCAATCCACTGAAAAAGAAACCACAAAAGTAGGCTAAATTACCTCTAAAATACTATAAATACCCCTTCATTCAATCTTGAGGGGGTTTGTTTTTTCCTTCATCAACCATCTGTAAAACACTGCTGTATAAAGGCGCATCAACCCAAAATCCTGCTTGATTGATCAAAGCGTCTAGTAGGGGTTTCACCTCAGAGATTAACCCTTGATTCTTCGCCTCAACCAAAATGCCCAGAATTCCTGTGTATCGAAGATTAAGTCTAGCAGCAATCCTACGACCACGACGCTCATCAATCAAAACTTGATCTGCTCCCAACTCAAGTGCTAAAGCAATAGCCTCAGCTTCTCCCTTATCTAGTTCATCAGCAAGAGCTTTAATCACTGTGTGGTTAGTTACCGTTCGAGTTTGAATCCAATCTAAGGTTTGGACTTCTATTGAACCTGCTACTGGAAAATCAGGCTCAGTTAATTCTCGATAAACTGCTTCAGGAATAAAAACTATTTCGTAAAGTTGTTGTAACAGATGAAGTTGATTAATGGCGGCAAGATTGTTGATAGGGGATGTATCACTGACAACAATCACAATCTTCCCATCTCCCGCAAGTTCTTAATATCCTGTTCAAAATCTTCGACATCGTAGTGTACTGGAATTTGACGACTTGCAAGTAGGTGTTGAAAAGCAATACGATTCATTCCTGCAAATCGACTCGCTTGAGCAAGGGTGAGCTTCTCTTTTTGAAAGAGCATGACCGCAATTTCCTGCCTCATCTCAGCTTCAGTCATGCGTGTTGCACTGAGAATTTCATCGGAGATATCAATACTCATGGCTATAACCCTATCTATCCCTTCCTATTGGAATAATATCATAACCCCCTTCATTTAGTCGGTTGAGGGGGTTTATTTTTTGCGTCTTTTCCTCTTACACATTTTACACATTAAGAATCGGTTTTGTGCTATTGAGTTACCAAAGCTAATAGAAGAGGCTTTATTATCAGTTGCCAACTAAAACCGTCCCAATCCACCGAAAAAGCAACCACAAAAGTCGGCTAAATTGCTTCTAAAAATACCATAAATGCCCCTTCAATCAATCTTGAAGGGGTTTATTTTTTTGCCCGTGTTTCCACATATTCTCGCAGGGCGCGATTAATACTGGTCTGATACCCCTCCTCTTGTGTGGCCTGGGTTTTGAACCAGTCTATCAGGTCAGCATCAAGGCTTAGAGTGATCTGCTGTTTGAGCGGACGATAAAATACACCACGCCGCGCCCTGCTCCAATCTCCCGCAGCCTCTGGGATCAGATCTGTGCGGATAGGCTCTTGTGATGCGTCTAGAGCGTCAATTTCAGCCTGTATCTCTGGCGGTACTGGATTAGAATCTCCCTTCTTCATAAGCCCTCCTTTCATGGGCTGTTGCCCTGCGTGCGCTAATAATTCGTCCCGTTTCTTCTCCTGTCACTGAATCAGACTCTGGCCAAGTATGCACCACAAATACAGTCAGTTTACTGATCAGTCCGATAGTCTGCCAGCGTTCTTCCTCTGGGTATGGATCAAGACGGCTGACAGCGAGAGAATCGGCAAAAACATATTGAGCGGCTTCAAAGCTCAAGCCGTGATCGCGCTTGTTTGTCCGATTTTTGTTGTCGTCCCATGTCCACTTCAATTTTACTCTCCAAATGTAGCTATATTATGGTTACTACATTAATTTTTATCAACATTGTATTTGCGCTAACGCAATCGCAATAAAATTTACCCCTGTCGGGATCATAACATTATCCAGATATAATGCCAGTATCACTACCGATTTAGCAGCAAGAGGAAGCTAAACAAATTACTCATCATCAAAAGATAACAGTTCGAGCGGTATGTGTTAATTATCATCCCTTTCGGCTTCGGCGCAGCTTCAACCCTCAAGCGCCAACTCAAACCCTCTAAATCAACCAAAAAAGAAACCACAAAAATAGGCTAAATTGCCTCTAAAATACCATAAATGCCCCTTCATTCAATCTTGAGTAGGTTTATTTTTTTGAATTCCTCCCTCAAAAAATTCTCAAGGACACTAGAAAATCACTAAAAACTCTGCTGGAGTAATAATTGGAATCCCTTGATAAGTATTGAGAATTAAAAGAGCATTATCGCCTGTTATGATGTATTGTGCCATTCCAGATACAGCTAATTCTAGGAATTTATTATCATCTAAATCGGAACAAACTCTCGTTTCATGCGATATATCAACAAATAAGCTCCTATTTCTAAGAGACGACAAGAAATCTAACCTATCATCTTTTTCTAAATATTTGTCAAATTTCTTTTTACTTATTCTCGTTGCCAATTCTTGATAAGTTGCCTCGCTCTGGAGAATAGTAAATTGACTGACTGTTATATTGATTACTTTTTTGGGTGTTCCTAGGGGATTGAGTAAAGCACTAATAAAAACATTTGTATCTATAACAACTCGATTAGGATTCATCTACTAATAGTTCTGTTAGTTTATCTTCTGTCAAACCTTTAGCTTGAGCTTTTTTGCCGACTTTATCCATAATTGAGATAAGACTTTCTGAATTTTCCTCAATCGTCAGATTAACTTCTTGTTCAGGAGAAAAACCTAACTGAGCGATTAGTGCAGGAATCTCCGATACCTTAATATTTTTGAGAACTTGTTTCATGGCTTAACTAGGTGTATCTTCAACTTTCATTGTACCCTATTTAATCACATTTAACAGTGTTCCTCAAATCGTCCTCGACCTCTTCGCCACAACTTCAACCCTGAAGCGTAAACTAAAACCCTCTAAATCCACCGAAAAAGAAACCACAAAAGTAGGGTAAATTGTCTCTAAAAATACCATAAATGCCCCCTTAATTCAGTTAGTTGAGAGTGCGGAACGGCAGCCAGTTGTCGAGAAATGATGTTAAATCCCGTCATACTTTATCTTTATTTCTGACTGGCTGCCTAGACAAATCAGAAAGTAAAAGTCGTGCGGATGGTACCGATAACTAAGGTGGAATTGTTGTTATTTGAGTTAGGGGAAGTAATCACGATTACCCCCGGAGTAAGGGCAATATTATCGGTGAGTTTCCACTCATAAAATCCTTCGATATGAAAGGAAGTATCGGGATCATTAGTGGCACTACCATCATTTAATCTAATACTAGAACTAGATACCCAGGGCTGCATACCAACAATAATACCAGCCGTATTTCCTTCCTTAAATAAATCAGGAAAAGCCAAAGTTACCGCCCAATTCCAGATATCTAAATCCCCGCGTTCTAGTTGTCCATCTAAGGTGCTAAGGGTGATAGCTTTTGTATAGCCACCCCAACCACCGAGGACAAAACCATCGACAATTCGCCAAGTAAATTGTAACCCCAAACTATTATTAATTGTCGGGACAGCCTCCCCGAATAGTTCTTCGGTGAAAAATCGGAAATTCGAGCGCTGGCTTCCCGTTCCCGTATCTAATTGGTTATAACCATGAAGGTAGGATAAAGCAATACCAAAATTCTCGTTAGGAACATAACCCAGCTGCCCTAGGGCAGTATAGGAACCGTTAAATAAACCCGCTCCTGGGTTAGGATCGTTAGCATCCCCGGCAAGATAACCGGCGCTGAATTGCAAAGCCCCATAATTACCCTGTAAACCGAGTCCAGTTTGTCCGGGAGCAAAATAAAGGGGATTGCGGGTACCAAAAGCGGAAAGCGCCCCACTAGCACCATCTCCATCCAAAAAGTTGAGGGTATTGGTAAAGTCATCTTTAGCACCTCCCGTCGCTTCTAACCAGAGGTAGATATTTTCCGTTACGGGGAAACTGTAGTTTAAAACTTCTAGCAATAAATCATTGCCGTCGGGTTGGGTAAAGGCTAAGGTACTGGCAAAAGTTCCGGTGGTATCGGCTAAATCGGCAATATTTCCTGTTGCTAGACGGGTATAGAGTAAATCTTTGCCTGTGAAGCTAGTATTTAATTCTAAACGGGCCCGATAACCAAAAGCTGGCACTTGGGGAATCCCTTCACCACCGTTTTTTTCTCCTGTGGCTACCCCATATAATGCCATCACCACTTCCCCGGTTAATTTAGTAGTGGTGGAAAATTGATTATTTTCCAGAAAAGCGACTCGATTTTCTAAGTTATCAACCCTAGCACCCAATGCCGCTAATTCTGTCTCGAATTCCTTGACTAATCGCTTGATTTTGTCTAGATCTTCTTTTAATACCGCTACTCCTTCTTGAATCAATCTTTCTAGGGTATTTAAGCAGGCATTCAACCCGGCGGCAAATTCCCAACGAGTTAAAGCGCGTTCACCGCGAAAAGTGCGGTCAGGATAACCTACTATACAACCATACCTCTCCACGAGACTTCTTAAGGCCTCAAACGCCCAGGCGGTGGGAGAAACATCCCGCAATTGATTGACACTTGTTACCTGTGCCATGGGGTTACTAGAGAGGTTTTCGAGACTATTAGCCAGTACCGGACTAGAAAAACCCAGTAATATCGCTGCTGTTAGGAAATTTTGCTTGATTTTCATTGCTGTCTCCTACACCTATAAGAATGATTATTGTTCTCAGTATAATTAGGTTAGCAAACTTTTTCTAGTCTGGCACTGTTGCAAATATTTTTCAAATGTTACTCTAGATAAAATCTGAATTGCCTAGCATTTATTGATTAAAATAAATCTTAAATGATAATAAAAGCAATAAGTAAATAATTTTATTGTTCCTAAAAACAAGATAGAGACGCTGCTGACAGCATCTCTAAATGATTATTTTTGGTTCAATTGAGGATAAAAAAGAGGTAACTAGCGCAATTCAGCGTTAAACTCGTTAAAAGAGCGTCTTTTTAACTCTACCGATTCTGATCGAGGCAGAAGCTCAAAAACCTTTCTTAAGACATCATCCACATCTTCATATTTAACATTGCCCAAACCATCATAAACCACTTTACCCTGTTGGTCTAAAACCACCGTTTGGGGAACCCCACCGCGATAATAGTAACCCGGTTCATCGGGACGATAGGAAGACTTTAAGGGGATAGAATCGACAGTAACGGGGATAATACTGGCGGCGCGACCGTAAAACTCTTGAAAACGGGAGACAATCGCCGCAAATCGCTTACAATCACTACTATCATCCAGATAATAGACAATAATAGCCGGAATTTTCCGTTGAAAAGTTTCCGCTAAATTTAAACGCGGTGGTACGAGGGAACCATTACCCGCATAGACCACAAAAATATTACCATCGAGGCGATCGTCATCGATCCCCGCGTAGGCGCTAGGGGTTAGCCAAGGAGACAAACTCGTCAGGGCCATAATAAGAAAGACAAGACAGATCCGAAGACGCAGGCGATAACGAGATTTCATGATCAACAGAGTTAGAATATTAAGACAATTTTTCGGTAAAAAATATTGTGACCTTCGAGCGCGATAATTCCCCAACCACCCCGCGAGTCATTGCCGCTAACTCGCGCTTTGCCAATACCTATTATGCCATTCTAGGACTACATCCGAGTGCCTCGGTGATCGAAGTGCGACGAGCCTATCGGGAACTGAGCAAACGATACCACCCCGATACTACCGAACTCAGCCCCGAAGTGGCAACGGTTAAATTCCAGCGTCTTAACGAAGCTTATGCCACCCTGAGTAATCCCGATCGCCGTTCCCTGTATGATTTACAGATAGGTTACTCGCGCTGGAATGTCATCCAAACTATCCCCGATAGCGATGAACCCATAGCTAATCGTAGCGCCTATCTCGATCCGACCGATCGCCCCCTATCTTCGGGAGAGATTTTTGCTTTGTTTATCTTGGCACTCACCCTGCTCGGCTGCTTGTTACTGGCGGTGATTATTGCTATGCTTCGAGGAGAGAATGCTGTCACTGTAGCCCAATTATTTTTGATTTAGATGCGATGAAGATTCCCACTGCTGATACTCCCCTCTATAATCATCCCTTACCGGCGATCGAAGCATGGCTAGTTAAGTTAGGTTGTCGGAAAAATACCGAGAATGTCCACTGTTGGACTGTGGAAAAACTGACATGGAAAGCGGAAATCTGCCTCGATATCGAAGAAATCACCGTTCGTTACTTTCGGGCAGCCAATGATGGCAGTGACATCAATCGCGCTTTTAAATACTCCCTTAGTCGTCAAGATATCGAATCGGCGGTTTTTTCCGGTCCCTAATCAATAGTCCAACTTTTGACTAAAAAGTGCCAGCGATTGGAGCGATCGGGGGGAGAATTCAGGGACTTTTTCCCTGAAAATTGGCTAATTGACCACCTGAAAATCGGTAAAACCCCACACCCCACACCCTACACCCTACACCCTACCCCGTTAAGACAGCGCCGGAGTGGGCAGCAGGGAGAGCTATTCCGAGCATTTGTACTAAATTTCCCGAGACAGGCTGTCAATCCAGTACACTTGTTCAGCTTGCAATCAAAGCTCCTCCACAACTGGAACCGCTCCCGGCAGTGCAACCGTAGCAATAGGAAGCGGTTTGTACCTCTGCAATTAGATCTAAACTATCCGCTTGTAATAAATCTGGCAGGGTTAATTTTTGGCCTTGACTGGTGCAAGCAGCCAGAGCCTCCATCTGATTAAAATCGCAGTCATAGATATTACCTAAATAATCAATGGAAAGCTGATTACGACACATCAAATGTTCGACAGTATCGGCATTAAAATGGTCTTCGAGGAATTGAAGATAGGGTTGATAGAGTTGCCGGTGTTCCAGATGGAAACGGGTTCTTCCGACGGGTAAGTTAGTGATAGTAAACAGATTATTAAAAGAAATATTAAAATGTTCTTGCAAGAACTTTTTGTAATCCCGTGTTAGGGATACCTGATCCGGTGTGAGAGAAAAATTCTCTGACTTAGGAATCTGGGGATTATAGACTAAATCCACAATCAAATTCGGCTCTTGAGCGTAACCAAGACGGTTCAACCATTGTAAAGCATTGATCGATCGATCATAGACTCCAAGACCGCGCATTTTATCCACATTATCGGCAAGATAACAGGGTAAAGAAGCCACCACCCGCAGCTGATGACCAGCGCAATATTCAGGAATATCAGTAAATCCTTTCTCAAAATAAATAGTTAAATTCGAGCGCACAATTACCTCTTTTCCCGCTTTTCTAGAGGTTTCCACAATTGGTTTAAAACCGTAGAGCATTTCGGGAGCGCCGCCGGTCAGATCGACGGTTTTAATTTGGGGAAATCTTGCGATCAGTTCGATAATTTGTTCGCATACTTCTGGAGTCATTTCTTCGGTGCGAACTGGACTAGCTTCCACATGACAATGGCTACAAGCAAGGTTACATCTTTTCCCTAAATTAATTTGCAGAACCGAGATTTTTTGCTTAGTTAAAGGAGTTTTTAGTTTCTCAAAAAAAGGAATCATGGGAGAGTAATCACTAATCAGTAATTAGTAAACAGAATCACTAATCAATGATAACTGATAATGGATGAGTTTTTTGTCAATGGGTAACTCAACTCCTAACTCAGATAAACTTGATTTTTCTCTTAGTTGCCAGGGGATAGCTCAGAAAGATTAGCTGATTTTTCTTGCCAATCTTGACCAATTTTAATTGTCACATCAGAAGCGAGATTCCCTGTACTTTCCACCAAAACTTCCCCGACACCAAGGCTATTATGCAGGGCAGCAGCGAGGGAATTATCCCCTTTTTGAGCAATAATTTTGGTAGTTTCTAGAATTGGCGATGAAGACTTAGAGACAAAAACATTTTCATAACCCAATGAGCGCAGATATCTGACTAGAGTTTGCACCGCTTCTGGATTATCGGTGCTATCTTCCACAGCGATGCGAGTCGGTTGCGTAGTTTCTTCAGTGTCAGCCATAAAAAAGCCGTGGTTGAAATGTTGAGCCACTAGCTCTTGAATTTTACTTTGATTGGGCAACCAATAACTGATCCCTTGCCGCCCATCACCATTAAAGTCTCCTGGTAGGAGTAGCATTTGCACATCAGCGCGCTCAGTTTTGGAGGCAAAACCGGCTAGGGCGAGTAACTCCTCTAAACTGAGATTAGTATCGATACTATTGCGGATAACCTCGATAATATCAGGAATTTTCAATAAAGTTGCTGGTTTTAGGGTTTGTTCCACTAAAGACCGCATTAATTGCTGTTGTCGTTGGATACGACCGATATCGCCTTTAGCATCGTAACGAAAACGGGCAAACTGGAGGAATTTCTCGCCGTTGAGGTGTTGTTCCCCTTTTTTCAGGTCAATGTAGAGGTGTTGACTAAAATCTTGGTACTTCATGTCTTTGGGAACATATACCGTCACCCCCCCCAAAGCATCAATTAATTTTTCCACACCCTGCACATTAATGCGAACATAGCGATCGATAGCGACTCCCTCTAAAAGATGACTAACCGTTTCCGCCGTTAAAGCAGGTCCACCGAGGGCGTTAGCTTCATTGATTTTTTTCTCCCCGTAACCCTCGATATCGGTGCGGGTATCCCGGGGGATGGAAAGCATGGTTAACTTCTGTCTTTGGGGGTCAAAACGCAGTAACAGCATGGTATCGGTTAAACCCTCCAAGGAATTAACCGGGGCATGATAACCCAAATCTGGGGTTTCTGCCTCCTTGACATCGGATGTCAACACTTTCGCGCCGACTACCAGAATATTAACGGGGCGGTTGAGGGCGGGAAGTTGCAGATTTTCATAGGATATGGCCTGCTGATTGTTAAAAGCGGCGGCTTCTTGAGGACTAAGAGCAGCTTGTCGCAAAGGTGTGGAGGAGAGAGACACAGCCAACATAGCACCGGCCGTAGCGGAAACTAGGGCGCAGCCAGTTAAGCCTAGGGCTGTCAGGAACCATTTACTGGACAATCGCCGCTTTTTAACAGTTTTAGCTGCTAATTTGCCTGATTTTCTACTTTTAGCCCTTGATTTTGTCTTGTTAACCACAAATTGCCTCACACAATCACTAAATATCTCCCTAAAACCATATTTTAAAGGGATGAACTATTTTTTTTCTCAGATACCCGGAAAAGATTATTAAACTAATTGGGTTTTCTAGAGAGTTAGCAGATAATATAGCAGAATTTTTCCTTATCGTTGTTCTGCATGGCAATTTTGTCGAAATATCTAGGGTTTGCTGGTGGGGAAGTGGGGAAGTGGGGTGTGGGATGTGGGGTGTAGGGTGTAGGGTGTGGGGTGTAGGGTGTGGGGTGTGGGGTGTGGGGTGTGGGGTGTAGGGTGTGGGGTGTGGGGAAATGGGGAGAATAAATAAAAATAATCTCCTGACTCCTGACTCCTGATTACTGTCTCCTGAATCCTGACTCCTGATTACCGTCTCCTGACTCCTGAATCCTGACTCCTCAATGGCTGATTTTTTTGTGCAGAAATAACTTTTGTGGTCGATTAAATAACCAATTGCTCAACCAACCGTCGGTTTTTTGCAGACGATAACCGCTACTTAAGTACAGTGACTGGGCTGCTAGATTATTATCGAGAACATGGAGGGAAAGTTCTTCAAAACCCCATTCTCTAGCGATCTGTTCACACTTGAGCAGCAATCTCCGGGCCAGACCGGCACGCCGGTGATCGGGACTAACGGCTAAATTAGAGATATAAGGAATGGGAACAGCTAAAAAAGCACTGGATTTTAAGGCGATTTCCGCCGTAGCGACAATAATTTCCTCAGGACCCGTGGCAGTGACGCTGGTTTGACTGACTACCAGACAGTGGTAGTAAGGGGTATCGGCGCGCAATCGTCCCCGTAAGTCCTCGTAAATGCCTAATTTAAAGACGGGACGCAGAAAAGACCAATAATTGGCCGTGGGGAAAAAACTATCGGTGAGAATCTCCGCCAAACTTTTGAGATCTTGGCCTTGGGCCAAACGCACCTCGACGGTAATGGCGGCAGTGTCACCGATCGCTTCCGAGTCGGAGGGATGAGACAATAGGTATGAGATAAAACAGGAGTCCACTTTAATCACAGGAGTCGGCGGGGAAGGTGGGGATGGCAGTCCTTATCTAGGAAGGGTAAATAGGGGTGGGATTTAGTTGGGGGAATCAAGCATCTATCTTAGGGAGAAGACCGCAATTTTTCAAGACTACTGAATCAAAATCTCATCTATTCTACTGCCTATAGCCACGGCTGGGGGAAAGACCGCTATTTTTCGGGAATTTTTTTTGATCGCCGGGCCATGGTTAAGAGGGGGATGATGCCGGTCAGAACTAATTTCTTTCTTTTTGGGTCAATTAACTATATTCTTTAATCTAATCTATCCTCCTACCCCCCTCTATGATCAAGGAAATTTCCGCTTATTTGCAAGTGTTCCGCAGTCAAAAAATGGCGGCTTTGTTATTCTTAGGTTTTGCTTCTGGATTACCCTTATTGCTCACCAGTCGCACCCTGCAAGCTTGGATGACCACCGAAGGAGTTGATCTGAAATCGATCGGTTTATTTAGTTTAGTCGCTCTCCCCTACTCTCTTAAATTTCTTTGGTCTCCCTTACTCGATCGCTATCTTCCCCCGCTGCTTGGTCGTCGTCGCGGTTGGATTTTAATCGCTCAAATTTGTTTAACTTTAGCGATTGCAGCCATGGCTTTTCAACAACCAAAACAATCTTTGGAATTATTGGCAATTAATGCTCTACTGATCGCTTTTTTTAGTGCCACTCAAGATATTGCCTACGATGCCTATCGCACAGATATTTTAGAAAAATGGGAGATGGGTGCTGGGGTGGCGATCGGGGTTTTAGGTTATCGTTTGGCTTTAATTTTAACTGGTTCGATCGCTTTAATTTTAGCCGATCACTTTCCCTGGCCCCTTGTCTATCTTTTCCTAGCTGGATTGATGGCTTTAACGATTATTTGGTCTTTTTTCGCCCCAGCTACTCCCCCTAGAGATGATACTCCCCAAACTCTTTTAGAGGCGGTTTGGTTGCCTTTTTGGGAGTTTTTTCAACGCTATCGATTCGGTCAAGGAATCGGTATTCTCGCCTTTATTGTTCTCTATCGTTTAGGGGATGCTTTAGTTAATAATATGGTGACTCCTTTTCTCTTAAAAACTGGTTTCAGTCAAACCGATATCGGAGCGATTCAAGGGGGCATGGGCATGATAGCAACTATGGTGGGAGTTTTATTAGGTGGTTCCCTGTTAAGTCGTTGGGGAATTAATCGATCGCTCTGGATTTTTGGCGGCTTGCAAGCTATTAGTAATTTAGCCTATTTTATTTTAGCAAATTTAGGGCAAAATTATCCTTTTATGGTCTTAGCTATTAATATTGAAAACTTCTGCAGCGGTCTAGGTACTGCCGCTTTTGTGGCTTTTTTAATGAGTCTTTGTAATGCTCGTTTTACTGCTACTCAGTACGCCCTCTTATCGAGTTTAATGGCTTTTAGTCGCGATATTTTAGTCGCTCCCGCCGGAGTTTTAGCAGCGGCGATCGGTTGGCAGTGGTTCTTTTTAATCACAGTAATTGCCGCTTTACCTGGGTTAGCTTTATTGCCTTTATTTGCTCCTTGGCAAGAGCCGAATTAGGCTAATTTATGAGCTAGGTAATGATGATTTATTCTTCCGATTTCACTCGCATAACTACTAAAGTCATATCGTCACTACTGTCATTTCCCAACCCAGTAAAAGCGGCCACTTTTCCAAATAAATATTCGAGAATATGTTCGGGATCGTTGTACTGTTGACAGGCTTCTTTAACTGCCGATAGCCAATTTTTCTGATCAAATCTTTCCCCTTTCGAGTTGACTGCATCGGTAAAGCCATCGGTATAATAAATCAGCGTATCTCCCGCTTCTAATTGCACTTGGGCATCATCATAGATAGAATCGGCCTCTAAACCAACTAATGTCCCTTCCGTGTCAAGAGACTCTAACTCTGCCGTTTTAGCCCGCCACCAGAGGGTGGGATAATGGGCAGCATTACTGTAGCCAAGACGGCGCGTCAGGGGATCATACTCGGAATAAAATAATGTCACGAAACGATGAGAATTATCGAGATCGGCATACATAACCCGATTGAGATGACGCAAAATCTGGGCCGGGGAGTGACGATTTAACACTTCCGCTCGCAACATTCCCCGGGTCATGGTCATCAATAATCCTGCTGGGACACCTTTTCCCATGACATCACCGATGACTATACTCCAAGGAGCGGTACTAGCTTCCCTTTCCGCCTCCGTTGCCGGTTTAAATTGATCGTAGTTGCAGGGGATAAAATCATAATAGTCGCCACCAACGCGATTAGCCGTTTTGCAGTGGGCTGCCAATTCTACCCCCTGAATTTTCGGACATTGCCGGGGTAAAAGACGATTTTGGATTTCGGAAGCGATTTCTAACTCTCGATCCTGACGTTCCTTGGCCCGTAATTCGATCGTTAATTCATTATTAGCTATAGCTACCGCCGTTTGATCGGCCACTAGCTGCAACAGTTTACGACGGGTGGGTGTCCAACCATAATCGGGATCGCGACTGAAAACGTATAAACGTCCCCGCTCACTATTTTTTACCAAAACTGGTGTACTATAAATCTGCGTACCCTGTCCGAGAGTTTGCCGGATTTGATGGTCGAGACTATCGAGAAGCGATCGACTATTTTTATTCTCAAGTGGCGTTTCTTGGTTTAATTGTCGGATAATTGCCTCTAATTGTCGGCGTAGTTCCCCATTAATTTGATTATCTTGGCAATACAGTTGATCAAGCGCCACTTGACCGTTATTTTTACTCAAAATCAACGCCCCTCCCTCCGCGTCTGCCACTCGTGCGGCCATCAAGGGGGTAAGATCGAGGAATTGGTTTAAATTATTGAAACTCCGCAGGGCAAAACCGAGGGAACTTAAGAGATTTTGAACTTTGTTTTGTTCACGATATAAACTGGCGACCAACTCTTTTAAGGCTAAAATTGGCTTAATATCGGCACTTTGATCGCCCATATTGACGGTGGCAGTGGTGAGAGTGTCCCTCGGTTCCGGCTCAGAAAGCATAAAATGATTTTTGTGGCGGTGACATGATTATAGCTAGATGGTCATTGGGTTATGACCTGTTTAAGTTTAACAGTATAGTCGATCTTTTCCTGACTGCCACAATTTAACCCTGATGTTTTACTATTTCTGTTTTTTCACACCTAAGACTGAGGCTGATAGCTTGACCTTATAATAATTAGAAGTATTCAACTTGATCCATTGACTTTATGACCTTGCCTCTCGATGTTCCCACGGCGATTAATCAACGTCGTTCTATTAAAAATTTTACCACCGATCCGATCGCCCCAGAACTGCTGAAAACCCTAGTAGAATTAACCGTTGCCGCACCTAGTAGTTTCAACATCCAAGATTGGCGAATTATTTTAGTACAAGATGAGGCACAAAAGGCCGCTTTAGCCGAGGCCGCTTGGGGACAAAAGCAAATTATCCAAGCACCAGTTACTTTTGTTTTCGCTGCCGATGCTGCCGCAGGAGAAGGAGAGCTAACTCCTATCTATGAACAGGCTCTCAGTACAGGTGCCTGGAGCGAAGGCACGGTAAAATATTTTAAACAGGCAATCCCGGGATTTCAAAAGGATTTGGGCGAAAAAACCCGGGAATACGCGATTAAAGATGCCATGATCGCCGCTACTCATCTGGTTTTAGCTGCCGAAAGTCTCGGTTTATCTAGTTGTTTTCTCAACGGTTGGATCGAGGACAAGGTAAAAGCTGTGATCGGTGCTGCCGATCATCCCGATCTGGCGATCGCTGTTGTCGTTCCCATCGGTTACGCGGCGGAACCACGGCTTAATCCGGGGCGTTTACCTTTAGATTACAATGTTTTTGTGGATCGCTTGGGTAATCCCTATCAAATCTAAACTCTATTAACTGGATTTAATCTCGTTTCGATCGCTGTTTTGTCCGGTGGTTGAGGAGTTGCTATCGGTTTCGGTTGGCAGGGGTTGGCGTTGCTGATTTGAGATAGGAAGCTTCTGGCAAACTAACTTTTAGATAGGATGGCACGGTTGGCATTCATAGCTTGATTCAGCAACGCCGATTTTTCTAATATTGTATTGTGGCAAAATTAACAATTTGATGTGCATCAAGCTGCGCTAATACAGCCCACATCAATGTTAATTTTTTGAAAAGATATAAGGTTAATTATGACATCCCAGATTATCATGTCTAGGATTGACCATCTTTTAGCCTTATCGAGAGATTTCTATGCTGAAAAAATACTCATGGTGGCGGCCACTGACGATTTTATTTGTAATCAGCTGCGGAGTGATCTTAATTTTGGGGAAAACTTTCGCCCAATCCCCAGCGATTAGCCATCCTCTCGACCCCCTCACAGAAAATGAGATTAAAATGGCGGTAACTGTGGTGAAAAAAGACAAATCCCTGACAGAGTTCGCCAGATTTCCTAATATTTCTTTACAAGAACCCGATAAGCAAACTGTTTTAAACTTTAAAAAAGGAGATGCTATTTCTCGTCAGGCTTTTTTAGTAATTCTGGAACCCAGACTGAATAAAACCTATGAGGCTATTGTCGATACCAAAGCGAGTAAAATTCTCTCATGGCAAGAAGTATCGACGGGGCAACCGCCATTGTTAGATGAAGAATACGAAATTCTCGATCAATTAGCCAAAGCCGATCTTCGTTGGCAAGAAGCTATGAAAAAACGCGGGATTGCTGACTTTGAAAACGTCATCATTGACGGTTGGGCAACTGGGATGATGAGCGAGAAAGAACAAGCATCGGGAAAGCGATTAATTCGCGGAATTACTTACTATAAAGGCAAGGATCGCAGTAATTATTATGGCGCACCAATTGAAGGTTTGTCGGTGACGGTAGATTTAAATAATCGCCAAGTATTTGAAGTGCGAGATACTGGGATTGTACCTTTCTCAAAAGCTAATTTTGATTATGATGAAAAAACCCTTTCACCCCTTCAAAAAGCTCTAAAACCTTTAAGAATTCAACAACCGCAGGGGACAACTTTTCAAATTAGGGGTAACGAAGTTAGCTGGCAAAATTGGAAATTTCGTTATCTCATGCACCCAAGAGAGGGATTAGTTCTTTATCTAGTTACCTACAATGATAAGGGTAAAGATAGAATAATTTTGTATCGTGCAGGACTCTCAGAAATGCTAGTTCCCTACTCCGATACCTCGCGAGAATGGGCGGTTCGTAGTGCTTTTGATGTGGGAGAATATCGTTTTGGTTGGCTATCTACTCCCTTGGATAAAGGTAATGATGTTCCCGAAAATACTGTCTTGTTAAATGCCTTGTTTGCTGATGATAATGGGGAACCTTATCTCGGGGAAAATCTCATCGGTATTTACGAAAAAGATGCGGGAATTCTCTGGCGACATTATGATTTTAACACAGAAACTTTTGAAGGTCGTCGCGCCCGTCAATTAGTGGTTAATACCGTGGCTGCTATCGGTAATTATGACTATGGAATTAACTGGATTTTTCACGAAGATGGTACTTTAGAACAGCGCAGCGATTTAACGGGAATTATGTTAGCTAAAGCGACTCCTGATCTCACTAATGCTCATAATCATGGCGATCAATTTGGAACATTAGTAGCGGCAAATGTGGAAGCGATTAATCATCAGCACTTCTTAAATTTTCGTCTTGATTTCGATGTGGATGGGGTTAAAAATTCTGTTACTGAAATGAAGGTTTCTACTCTATCACCAGAAAAGAATCCCTTTGGTAATGCCTTCACTATGTCCCAAAGACAGCTTCAGAAAGAATCGGAGGCAATTCGTGATGTGAATTTAGCTGAAAGTCGCGCTTGGATGGTAATGAATAAGAATCAGAAAAACTCCCTAGGAATGCCGACAAGTTATATGTTAATGCCATCGGCAAATTCAATTTATTATCCCAATTTCCAAGCGGATTCTCGTCAACGGGGTGAATTTGCTACCCATCATTTTTGGGCAACTCGTTACAAAGCGAACGAGCTTTATGCAGCGGGAGATTATCCCAATCAAGGCAAAAAAGGCCGAGGTTTACCGCAATATACTGCTGATAATGAATCTCTCGACAATGAGGATTTAGTCGTCTGGTACACCTACGGTGTTACCCATATTCCTCGTCCCGAAGAATGGCCGATTATGACCGTACATCCGGCTGGTTTTAAGATTATGTCTTGGGGTTTCTTTGACCAAAATCCTGTTTTGAATGTACCGAAAAATAACCTAGAGGATTCTTTAAATTAATTATCGAAAAAACTGGGTCTAAAACCTTGTCTTTTAAGTCGAAAAGTTTTTGGAGCGGGGTATAAATCCCCGTTACAAAAACGGAATCCTGCCTTGGTTAATTGTATAACAAGTCCCTAAGAACCTTATTCATACCAAAACTCGGAACTTCCCGCACATTTTTCGTCTCTAAATAACCATTGTTGAAACACTTGTTCTCTACCGTCATAAGGTGCAACAATCTGATAAACTTTTAGAGATTTTTTAGCAATTCTCTGGCTGCCCTTGTCGGTTAATTCATAACCTAACAAGTTTAAAAAATTACGAATAATCGTCAGAGGACGGGAAGTATTAGCGAGGTTAATCTTGGTGATAGTTTTAATCTCGTTACGGTTTTTAATGGCAATTTCCGCCATTTTTTGTAAATCGGCATCATGATTATTTAATTCTCTTTCAGGATTAGCTAATAATACGGGAATTCCCAACAATTCTAACGTCCCGATAATCACTCCTAATTGACTACTATTAAAATCGGGAATAAATAAACTTCCGTGACCTGATTCTATCAGTTTACGCGCAATTAAAGCATCTCGATCACACAAAAATTGTCGCCCAATTGTCAAAAAGTAATGTAAGCGTAGTTCTTGATACCATCCTTGATCATCTTTAATTACTAATTGTGGTGTGACGGGGATTCCATAGCGTTTGTATAGGTCATATTTCCTGATAATTCTCCTTTCTTTTACTGACTTAACTAACTGTTTTTTTAGCAGACGACACTCTGATTCCGTTATCTCGGCTGCGCTGGCAATTGCATCACATTCAGAACGATAATTATGTTCCATAATTTCTTCAATTGCTTCCGTTAACTGATTAGTTATGTCTAGTTCTTCTTCCTGATTTCGTTCTTTAATTCTATGACCTTCTGCTTGTAAAATCCCTAGAATTGACTGACGATAATTAAGCATATAAGCATTGACTCTTACGGCCATTTTTGCCCAACAGAGGAGAGATTCCGCTTGAAAAGTTGTATCTAAATCCTCCAGAGATTCTAAATCTGATTGGTGTAGTAAGCGAATATTAACCTCGGTTAATCGGTGTCCAGAGGTGAGAAGTTTGGGGATAGAAGTGGATCCATTGCCCACCTGATTAAATCCGTACACTGCTGACCAAATATAACGAGGAATATTCTCTCTAATTCTCCCTAAAAATTGAGCGATAGAAGTGGGAGTTTGAATTCCCTGTGCTAGACACCAAACCGAGGAAAAGTGTTGCTGAATATCAATACTAATTCCCGTTTCGATCGCGGGACTAGCTAGAACTATATCATAGTTAAGTAACAACTGATTTAAATTGCCAATCGCTTGATAGGCAGCGTGACTAGAATCTTGCAATGACTCTGAGTCTATCCGCAGAACTTTCTTATGAGGAAATTGCTTTTTTAGATAAGATTCTAGGGTAATTGTTCCCCATTTGCTGGTTAATTTTTGTGCTGATAGACAAACAAAGGGTTTTCCTCCGTCTTTAATATGTTTGACCAAATCATTAACTAGCCGTTGGGGAGTATTATCGGAGTAGTTATAAACTCGCCAAGCTTCTTGATAACTAGGTTTCCACTCGTTACTAATCAAGAAAGTTTCTAGTTTAATTGCAGCTAAAGAAGTTAAATAATCTAGGGAAATATCACTTAAATCAGCATCAGCGACTAGGACTTTACCCCCACTGCTGACCACAGTTTGCAGCAAGGACTTTAGGGATTTTAAAATTGCCACACGATTAGTTTTACAAGTATCCCCATTTAACCCATGCCATAGAACCTGTTCGATCTCATCGATAATAATGATAGCTCCTTGGCAATCTTCTGCTTTAAATTTAGCTTGTGATTGGGGATGGAGAGAGTCAATACATAAACCATAACCGTAAATTTGTGCCGCAGGATTATCTCTAATTTTGCTGATATAGTTTAAACCAAAGCGTTGACACAACTCCTCTACCAGTTTCACCCGATGACCAATAACTAAAACTTTTTGTTGATTGGCAATAGCTTGTTTAACTATCTTGGCTAAAAACTCAGTTTTTCCCGTACCTTTAGCCGATTTAATCGCTATTAACTGTGCTGATGTAGGAACAGAAATATCTGGCAAGTAACGGCTATTTAACTCTAGATGAGGTGGGAGAGTTAAACTATTTAAACTTGCTGCCTTCCAAATCTCCCAAGAGGTAGCTTTTTGATAGACTTGTTTAAAGTAATCTTCTCCTCGATTGATTAGTAAATCATCCACTCCTTTACCGTCAGCAGCATCCCAAGTAACCACCTTTACCTCACAGTTAGCCTGGGTGAATAGATAACCCATTCTGTGTAAAGCTAAATTAACCGCTTGCTGGGTTTTCGGTTTAGTTTCTTGGTCGAAAACTAGATAAATCTTTCGTCCGGAATTAGCTAATTTTTCTAGCTGCGGAATTAGATGAGATTTACCGATTCTCCTACCTAGTTCGTCCTTCGGAGTACGATAACCATTGTGAATCCCGGGTAAAGCAATTGTCACATAACCTGCTGTTAGTAATGCCCCCGCTTTTTTCGCTCCTTCCGTAAGACAAATAGGTATCTCTGGATGTTTGATTACCCAGGACCAAAAACCGAGATCCTCTTGCTTATTATCCACTTCTTCAGTTAAAATATTAATACTGATATGGTGGGCTACTTTTTGCCAAATTTTCAGGGGAACCCGCAAAGCAAAGACTCCCGTGGGGGTTTGGGGAGGATGTTCGTACTTAATCGGTTTAGCATTATCGAAGCTTAAACGGGGAAAATCGGGCTTAAAACAGCCCCAAGAGTCATAATTGCCCGTTAGTAAGTCAATTCCTGAACACCACCAACCGCCTTGACTGGTATGTTCATAACGCTTGAGAATACTATCCCTAACTCTGCCATCATTGCGTCGCGGTAATTCTTGGGAGTAGAGTAGGTATTCACTGGGAGATAACCCCGCTAAACTGGTGACATTGAGAGCGATTAACTCCGCATCCACCCCGCTACCACGCCATTCTTCTAAATATTTCATCCTTGTCCTCTACTGGCTAGACGCTATATATAGCGTTTTGTCCTATTATTCTAGCGGTAAGCCACTAAATAGCGAAAAGAGAAATTTTACTCTCTCAGAGGTTCTCAGAGGAAATTTGACTTTTAATCCACTCTTGTCTTAAATTATCGAAAAGTTAAGAACAAATAAAATCTCACCATAACCTCCTCAGCAGTCAGTCTGTTTTGCTATCAAAGAAAAAGCTTTTTGTCAAGCATACAAAAGAACCACTTTGAGAGAGAATCGAGAATTTTTTCCAGAAAATGTCATCCAAAACACGGTTTTTAGGGAACAAAATAATCCTGGTTATACCACATATAGAGTGATAAAATTATTTAACACGCTAGATGTTGTGTTTTCCCAGAAAATCTGATAGAATGCTCTAGTACAAATAGATTAATTTGTCAAGTTTTTTAACGCCGCAATTTCCCAATTATGCAATCGAAGCCCTTGACTACTGCCGTCTCCATTCACAAAAATAACGAAGTAATACCCTTTCGTTCTACCCCTTTAGCTAATATGGGCAGCCATGGAATTAGAGTGATTCGGCGCGATGGTTCCACCACCAGCTTAAATATCGGCAAAATTCGCGACGTGGTAGAGTGGGCTTGTGAAGGTAAAAAAGTCAATTCAATCGCCTTAGAAGCGGGTTTAACCACACGCCTGCGGGATGGGATTACCACTAGGGAAATACAG
This sequence comes from Microcystis sp. LE19-131.1A, assembly GCF_027532015.1. Taxonomy (NCBI): domain Bacteria; kingdom Bacillati; phylum Cyanobacteriota; class Cyanophyceae; order Chroococcales; family Microcystaceae; genus Microcystis; species Microcystis sp. LE19-131.1A. The sequence goes on from NZ_JAPZSS010000054.1 coordinate 39,516, forward strand.
GATAATTTAATCAATTGCGCCCTAGAAATGTGTAGTCCCGAGGAACCGGATTGGCGCTATGTAGCGGGAAGATTGCATATTTGGAGTCTGTGGAAAGATACCTTAGTAGTCCGAGGTTATCAGTACGGAAATTACGAGAAAACCGTCAAAACTCAAGTTAAAAATCGGCTGTACGACGAAAGGATTCTCATCTATTCCGAAGCAGAATTAAAAGAAGCCGGTTCTTGGATTAATCCCGATTGGGATATCGATTATGATTACGCTGGGGCATTGTTAATCACTAGCCGTTATTTACTCAAAAATGAGTTACCCCAAGAGGCATTATTAACCTGTTCCTTACTGCTTGCCACTGTGGAAGAGCCGGCTAATAGACTCCCCTGGGCTAAGAAATTTTATCAAGCAATTGCTCAAAGAAAAATCTCTCTTGCTACCCCAATTTTAGCCAATTTACGCACACCCAAAGGTTCCCTAACCAGTTGTTTTATACTTTCCATTGATGACAGTTTAGAAAGCATTTTCAGCGAGATTACTAATGCTGCCCGCATCTCCAAAAATGGTGGCGGTGTCGGGGTGAATGTGAGTAGAATTCGCTCCACTGGTAGCTGGGTAATGGGGAAAGCTAATGCTTCTGGGGGGATTATTCCTTGGATTAAATTACTCAACGATACAGCTATTGCAGTAAATCAGGGGGGAAGACGCGCCGGGGCAGTAACTATCGGTGTTGACATCTGGCATTTAGATGTGCCAGAATTTCTGGAAATGCAGACAGAAAACGGTGATCAAAGACGCAAAGCTTATGATGTTTTTCCCCAATTAGTTATCACCGATGAATTTATGCGTCGGGTGATAACTAAAGCCGAGTGGACATTAGTAGATCCCTACGAAGTTCGCACAAAATTAGGTATAGAATTAGCGGAACTATGGGGGGAAGAATTCGAAGAGGCTTATCGTTTAGTAGAGGCTAATTTAGATAAAGAGGTTCTCCTCTATAAAAAAATCAATGCCCGGGACTTATTTAAAAGTATCATGCGTTCCCAAGTAGAAACAGGAATGCCCTACATTGCCTTCAAAGATACCATCAATCGCGCTAATCCTAATAAACACGATGGCTATATCCCCGGTGTAAATTTATGCACGGAGAGTTTCTCGAATGTCACCCCGGATAAAACTGCCCATTGCTGTAATTTAGTTAGCCTTAATTTAGCCAACATCGACAAGGAAGAAATCGAGTCTAATTGTCAAATCGCTGTCAGAATTCTCGACAATACTATCGATATCACTAACCCTCCCTTTGATAATGCTAAAAACCACAACGATAAATATCGCACTATTGGGGTAGGGGCGATGGGATTGGCTGACTGGTTAGCTAAACGGAAATTATCCTACAATAACCTGTCAGAAATTAGTAATTTATTTGAAGAAATTGGCTATTGGTGTACCTATTCCTCGATGGAATTAGCCAAAGAACGCGGCGCTTATCAAGCTTTCTTGGGTAGCGAATGGAGTCAAGGTAAATTAATCGGTGCTAAACCAGTGGAATGGTTTTTAACTAATGCAGTGCAACCGCAAAGATGGCAACAATTAGCAACAGATATTCAACGATTTGGCATCCGTAATTCCCATATTACCGCCATTGCTCCTAATACTTCCTCCAGTTTGGTACAGGGATGTACCGCTAGTGTTTTGCCGGTTTATAGTCGCTTTTTCTACGATAAATGGGCAAAGGGAACCGTTCCCATCGCACCACCTTTTATTGAAGAAGCTTTCTGGTTTTATCCAGAGAATAAAAATCTCGAACAGCAGCAGGTGGTAAAAGCGATCGCTACTATGCAAGAATGGATCGATACGGGGATTTCTATGGAGTTATTATTCAACCTCAATGAAGGGGTTTACTTTCCCGCAGAACCTAACCGTTGTCTCACTGCTAAAGATATCTTTGATACTCTAATCATGGCGTGGGAATTGGGGTGTAAAGCGATTTATTATGTCCGCACCGTACAAAAGGACAATTTTCGAGAGTCTGACGATAGTTGTTCTAGTTGCGCTAATTAAAGTTAACTTGGGTGGGCAATGCCCACCTTAATTTTTTTATATAATTTAAAGGTGAGTTTTATTGATCACCTAATCACAGCTATGGATAAGACTTTATACGAACAGGATTACTATCTCTGGTTAGAGAAAACCATATCTTTACTAGAAAATCGCCAGTTTTCTGAGTTGGATTTAGAAAATTTAATTGAAGAAATAAAAGATATGTCCAGAAGAGAACGTCAGAAGTTAGAGAGTTTACTAACTAAACTCTTGGAACATTTACTTAAATTAACTTATTGGCAATCTAAGCGCGATTACAATAAAAACAAGTGGCGACGGGAGATTTTAAATTTTCGCATTCAAATAAAAAGAATTATTAGCAACAAAAAGGATGGAAACTATAATACAAACTTAGTATCTTATCTCACCGAGATTCTCGATCAATGTTACGAGGATGCTTGCCATCTATTTGTCGAAGGTTCTGGCATCGATAAAAGACTTTTAAGTGCTACACCTATTGGATCAATCAACCAAATTTTAGATGAAAATTGGTTTCCTGAGTTTCTCGGAGAGGATTAAGCAATGAAGAGTGATTTATACGAACAGGATTACTATCTCTGGATAGAGAAAACCATATCTTTACTAGAAAATCGCCAGTTTTCTGATTTGGATTTAGATAATCTCATCGAGGAGATTAGCGACATTGGCAAAAGTCAACGACAAAGCTTAAAGAGTTATTTAACTCGCTTATTAGAACATTTGCTGAAACTAGCTTACTGGCAATCAGAATTAGAATATAATCAAAGAGGATGGAAAAATGAAATTAGGAATTTTCGCCTAGGAATTCAACAAATTATTGAAGACAGTCCCAGTTTAAAGTCCTATCTATCGGAAATTTTCTTGCCCTGTTATCAAAATGCTCGTAAATTATTTTTGGATCTATCGGGAATGGCTGAAAATTTGGTCAGTTTAGCTCCAATTTGCACTATAGAACAGGCGTTAAATGAGGATTGGTTTCCTGAAATATCAAAATAATGGGGGATAATTATGGAAAAGAACTTATACGAAAAAGACTACTATCTCTGGTTAGAAAAAACCATTAATTTACTGGAAAATAATCAGTTTTCTGATTTGGATTTAGAGAATTTAATTGAAGAAATTAGCAGCATTGGTAAAAGTGAGAAACGAAGTTTAGAAAGTTATTTAACTCGCTTATTAGAACATTTGCTAAAACTGGTTTACTGGCAGTCGTAATTAGAATATAATCAAAGAGGATGGAAAAATGAAATTAGGAATTTTCGTCGTGCCATAAAAAAAATTATTGCCGATAGTCCTAGTTTACAGCCTTATCTGATTGAAATTTTTAACAACTCTTTTCAAGAAGCTCGTATTTCTTTTATCGAATTATCGGGAATGGCTGAAAATTTGGTCAGTTTAGCTCCAATTTGTACTATAGAACAGGCGTTAAATGAGGATTGGTTTCCTGAAATATCAAAATAATGGGAATAATTATGGAAACGAACTTATACGAACATGATTACTATCTCTGGATAGAGAAAACCATATCTTTACTAGAAAATCACCAGTTTTCTGAGGAGGTTCAAAGACTGATCGGGTTCCAATTATTTTTATTAATAAATACTTTACACACTTCCTCCCAGGTAAGCAAGAGGGCTACGCCACTACTACCAAATCATTACCCTGGAAGCTTTTCAGTGAGCAGAAAATCTCCAGACGGCCAATGTTTGCACAAACGAACCTCCTTGAGGTGTGGCAAGAGGCAGTAGAAGCTGATAGGCAAATCGCCATTCCGGGCGATTACCGAACTCAACAAGAAAATTACAGATTTTTTCAAGCTAGGATCAAAGATTTTGTATCGAAAAATACAAAACTGGACAAAGTGACTGTTTAGGATGGGTTTTTTGAGAAGCTTAAGAACCGATCCATACGTCAAAGGAGTTTTCCATGCCCGAAACGCCACAAGAAGTCTTGAAAATGATTCAGGACAACAATATTAAGATTATTGACCTAAAATTTATTGATATGCCCGGTATCTGGCAACACTGCTCGTTCTACTACGACCAAATCGATGAAAGCTCTTTCAGCGATGGTGTTGCCTTCGATGGTTCCAGTATTCGCGGTTGGAAAGCAATTAACGAATCCGACATGGCCATGGTTCCCGATCCTACCACCGCTTGGATCGATCCCTTCTACAAGGAACCCACCCTAAGCATGATCTGTAGCATCAAAGAACCAAGAACCGGTGAATGGTATAGCCGTGATCCTCGCTCTATTGCTCAGAAAGCGATCGATTATCTGAGCAGTACCGGTTTAGGTGATACTGTATTTTTTGGACCAGAAGCAGAATTTTTCCTCTTTGATAGCGCTCGTTTCGACCAAACCGCCAACTCCGGCTATTACTACATGGATAGTGTCGAAGGTCGTTGGAATAGCGGTAAAGACGAAAAGGACGGAAATCTTGCCTATAAACCCGCCTACAAACAGGGTTATTTCCCCGTTAGTCCCACCGATACCTCTCAAGACATTCGCACGGAAATGCTCTTAACCATGGCCGACTGCGGAGTTCCCATCGAAAAACATCACCACGAAGTCGCTACCGGTGGTCAAAACGAGCTAGGGATTAAATTCTCTACCCTAGTACGGGCCGCCGACTACTTGATGACCTACAAATACTGCATTAAGAACGTGGCTAAGAAATACGGTAAAACCGTCACCTTTATGCCTAAACCCATCTTTGGCGATAATGGTTCCGGGATGCACGTTCACCAGTCTATCTGGAAAGATGGTCAACCCCTGTTCGCCGGGGATAAATACGCCGGACTCAGCCAAATGGCACTGTACTACATCGGTGGTTTGCTTAAACACGCTCCCGCTCTCTTAGCTTTAACTAACCCCACCACCAACTCCTACAAGCGTCTCGTCCCCGGTTTTGAGGCCCCAGTAAACCTGGCCTACTCCCAAGGTAATCGCTCCGCTTCGATTCGGATTCCTTTATCGGGAAGCAACCCGAAAGCTAAACGTTTAGAATTCCGTTGTCCTGATGCGACTTCTAATCCCTACCTCGCTTTTGCAGCTATGCTCTGTGCTGGTATCGATGGGATTAAAAATCAAATTGAACCGGGAGAACCTCTCGATGTGGATATCTATGAACTCAGTCCCGAAGAATTGTCAAAAATACCCTCTACCCCCGGTTCTCTAGAAGCAGCACTAGAAAGTCTCGAAAAAGATCACGCTTTTTTGACCGATTCTGGTGTTTTTACCGAAGACTTTATCCACAACTGGATCACCTACAAACTCGATAACGAAGTTAACCCGATGCGCTTACGTCCCCACCCCTACGAGTTCTCTCTCTACTACGATGTCTAAGGTTTGATTGATAATTAATCCTAGGGTAGGCTTTTGCCTGCCCCTTTTTTTCGGAATCAGCAAGGGAGTGGGGAAGTGGGAAGTTTTTTGCCGTGAACAGTAAACAGTAAACAGTAATCAGTGAACTGAAAACTCGGCTCTTCTCGACTTTGTGTGATAATTTTTGCTTATGAAATCGTGAAATGTTTACTGGGAAAGACTTTTAGGACTATTTTGTTAAATAAACTATCAGTATAGACCTCGTTTCCACACAGAAACCAGAAGAGCCAAAACTCACATCTGATAACTGATAACTGATAACCGCCTAATCAAACAACAATCTTAAGCTTGATCTCCTCAGTCGTCAACAGTGATACAATTGCCGTCATAGCTAGGGGTGTCTGAGACAATCAGGCTGAGAAAGACCCTTAGAACCTGAGACTGGGTAATTCCAGCGTAGGGAAGCTGTTTACAGAGGAAATAAAATTATGAGACAAGAATGGGTTGCCCCCCGGCGCGGACAAGCAAATGTATCGCAAATGCACTACGCCCGTCAGGGGATAATTACCGAAGAGATGACGTATGTGGCAAAACGGGAAAATCTCTCTCCCGAATTGATTCGCAGCGAAATCGCCCGAGGAAGACTGATTATTCCCGCTAATATCAATCACCTCAACCTCGAACCCATGGCGATCGGTATTGCTTCTAAGTGTAAAGTTAATGCTAATATCGGGGCTTCCCCTAACTCCTCGAATATTAACGAAGAACTGGAAAAATTACACCTAGCGGTCAAATACGGCGCCGATACGGTAATGGATCTTTCCACCGGTGGCGGTAATTTGGACGAAATTCGCACCGCGATTATCAATGCTTCTCCTGTCCCCATCGGTACTGTACCCATCTATCAAGCGGTGGAAAGCGTTCACGGCAATATTGAAAAACTCACCCCCGAAGATTTCCTCCATATTATCGAAAAACACGCCGGGCAAGGGGTGGATTACATGACGATTCACGCGGGAATCCTCATCGAACACCTGCCCTTAGTCAAAACCCGTCTGACCGGGATTGTCTCCCGGGGGGGTGGTATTATTGCTAAGTGGATGTTACACCACCACAAGCAAAATCCTCTCTACACCCATTTCGACGAAATTATCGAGATTTTCAAGCGTTATGACGTTTCTTTTAGTCTCGGTGACTCCCTACGTCCCGGTTGTACCCACGATGCTTCCGATGCAGCCCAATTAGCGGAATTGAAAACCCTCGGCCAACTAACGCGTCGCGCTTGGGAACACGATGTACAGGTGATGGTGGAAGGACCGGGCCATGTTCCCATGGACCAAATTGAATTTAATGTGAAAAAACAAATGGAGGAGTGTAGCGAAGCACCTTTCTATGTTCTCGGTCCCCTTGTCACCGATATTGCCCCAGGATACGATCATATCACCTCGGCGATCGGGGCGGCTCTGGCGGGTTGGTACGGGACGGCGATGTTATGTTATGTCACCCCGAAAGAACATCTCGGTTTACCCAACGCTGAAGATGTGCGAAATGGCTTAATTGCCTACAAAATAGCGGCTCATGCGGCAGATATCGCCCGTCATCGTCCCGGAGCGCGGGATCGTGACGATGAACTCTCCATTGCTCGTTATAATTTCGATTGGAATCGTCAATTTCAGTTATCCTTGGATCCCGATCGCGCTAAGGAATACCACGATGAGACTTTACCCGCAGATATCTATAAGACTGCGGAGTTTTGTTCGATGTGTGGACCGAAATTCTGTCCCATGCAAACTAAAGTCGATGCCGATGCAATTACGGAATTAGAGAAGTTTCTCGCTAGTCAGAATCAAGACAATTTAACCCCGGTTTAAAGGGGAGTTATGGGAAGGGCTGATTTGATTTCAGCCCTATTCCTAGCATAGAAGTCAAAATTATGGGAATAGCCGCCATTTTTTTGACTAATTGACCCGTTTTTCTAGATATTGACCGATCATCAATTCTTGACCGGCGCGAGAGATAATAGTTTGTCGGGTGCGATATTGTTGACCGATGAGTTTAATTTCTTCTTCAAAGACAGAACCGGCGTATTCTGTTCTCAGACAGAGAGTAGAGGGGTTAGGAAAGGTATAAATGGCACTAACGGGTTTATCCGTCGCAAATCCCCGATCGCGATAGAGAATATTATCTAAAATACCGAATATAGTGGAACCGTTGGAGGGTTTTTTACTCTGGGGACGGAGATAATTACTTTGCCAAGTCACTTCCGTACCACCTAATAAAGCTGTATCTTCCAGATTATGTAAACGGGCAAGTTGAATTAATGGTTCGCTGCCCTGGGGTAAATATTTAATCTCGATGGCGCTGATAACTTCTTGGGGTTCCGTTTCTTGGGTGAGGGTGTAATAACGTCTCTGGGATTGCCAGCGTCCTTCTGTCTGCTTAAAAAAGGCTAAAGCCAAAGTTTCTAGCGATAATTGGGCGGTTTGAATTAATGTCATAGAAATAAAACCTTTCCTGTTTTTTGGTAGAGCAGATTTGTTATCCTTTGTCAAGAGTTTGCCAGAGAATTGTTACACATCTTAATACAATTATAACCCTGCATGGAAATTAAGTGGTAGGAGTGTTGAGGGAGATAATTGGGAAAAGCCGCACAGATACAGCATTTACAGGGAAAAAACGGGATAAGATTGCTAAAAACTGCGAACTTATCCTAGTTACTTCCATTTACTCTTATCTATCGATTAATTCTGTCAAATTGGCTACAGTCAGGCCGAGGTTCTTCCCCCAACCCCTTTTTTACTTTTTAAGTATCTCAGCAAAATTAATGGCTCTTCTAGGTTCTGTGTGATAAGTTTAACTTACATAGGATTGATCGATCTTTGTGTCCTTTGTGTCTGGAGTGGTTCGTTCCACCCCCTCGCTAGGAGGAATGTATCTTAGAATACATTTTACCCACCAAACCTGGGAGAGCCGATATTCCTGAACCGAGAGTGTCCCCAACCCAAAAACATTTATTAACCGATATTTTAGTCATTGCTATTTTAGCAGTTATACGATAAATTTCCCTCTTGACTAAGCTGGTAGAGCAAGTTTCTTTGTTCTATGTTAAGATGTTGGGGGCTTCGTTTTTGGGTCTGATTTGTTTTTGTTAATGATCAGACAGTACCTGATGAGCATTTCTTTGTCAACTCTTGAGGTTGATGCGTTTCATTTTTAAATTGGCGAATTATGGAAAAGAACTTATACGAAAAAGACTACTATCTCTGGATAGATAAAACCATATTTTTGCTAGAAAATCATCAATTTTCTGAATTAGATTTAGAGAATTTAATTGAAGAAATAAAATCTATATCTATCAGTCAACAGAAAGCATTAAAAAGCAATCTGAGCGTGATTTTATGGCATTTACTAAAATACTTACAAGAGCCAGAAAAACAAACCAGAAGCTGGGCATTAAACCTTTTTGAGCATCGCGAAAGAATCGAAGAAGATTTAGAAAATAGCCCTAGTCTTAAGAGTTTTTTAACAGAAGAAAATTTCAAAAAATGCTATAATAAGGCTAGAAAAAAAGCCGCTGTTGAAACAGGGATAAACCTAGAGAAATTCCCGAACGATTGCCCATTTACTTTGGCAGAAGCCCTAGATTTTGAATTTATCCCTAATCAAACCATTTGACTTTTTACCGAAAACCTATTATAACCTAAAAGTGCCTTAATGTCCAAGTAGTCATGTCCTTACATTTAGTTAATTCTTGCCATTCGATGCCCATTTCCCCGATCTTCAATCCGTCGGGAGATGATGCGATCGAAAACCGTTCGATCTGGTTTGGTAACACCACCAACCTGATGCAGTTAAACGATGTCCGCTACACCTGGTCGGTGGGTTTATATCAACAAATGCGGGAAAATTTCTGGATCCCGCAACGCTTAGATATCACTCAAGACGTGACTGAATACGGGCATCTTACCGACGAAGAAAGATATGCTTATGATGGTATTTTGTCCTATCTAACTTTTCTTGATTCCGTGCAAACCTGTAATATTCCCCACCTAAAAGGTAGCGTCACTGCGCCAGAAATTAGTCTTTGTATGGCGGAACAAATTTCTCAAGAGGCCATGCACAATCAAAGTTATCAATACTTAATTGAAACGATTATTCCCTCGGATCGCAGAGGCGAAGTTTATGACTTTTGGCGCACCGATAAAGTTCTCAAGGATCGCTGTGAATTTATTGCTAGTCTCTACCAGCAATACATCGATAAACAAACTACTGAAAGCTATTTTATCGCTCTTCTTGCCGACTATTTACTGGAGAGTTTGTATTTTTATAACGGCTTTATCTTTTTCTATAATCTCGCTTCTCGACAGCTAATGTCCGGTAGTGCTGACGTTTTCAAAATGATCAACCGGGACGAATTAAGTCACGTCCGTTTGTATCAAAAACTTATTCCCGAAGCCATGGCAATTTTTCCCCATTCCGTTGAACAGATTTATGAGATGTTCGATAGTGCCGTTAAACACGAATGTCGCTGGACAAATCACATCGTTGGCAACGACATTTTAGGTATTACCGAATACAGTACCGAACAGTACACTAAATACCTCGCTAATATTCGGCTAAAAGCGATCGGACTTGAGCCTTTATACAGGGAAGAAAAGTATAACAAAAGTCCCTATAACCATCTGGAACGCTTTTCCGATACCAAAAAAGAAGGCCACACCAAAGCTAACTTTTTTGAAGCAACTGTTACCAGTTATGTTATGTCTTCTGGCTTAACTGGATGGGATGAAATTTAAAATTTAAGGGATAATAATAACCCAATTTCTTACCATAAAGTGGCAACTTTGTCAAATATTTTGACAACTTTTGACCCTCTCTTGCAGAAATACCGACAATCAGCAAATGCGCTTCTGGGTTTGGGGGGTTCTACCCCCAAAAGCCTAGATTTACTGATAAAATCGGAAGTAATGACCAATTTTAGAAGATATACTTAGGGCTTGCTCAATAAATCTAAAAACCTTGTTGGATAAGGTTTTTAGACTTTTTTTCCCTCAAAAAGTGTCGACCTTTGGAGTGATTGGGGGGAAAATTCAGGGACTTTTTCCCTGAAAATTAGGTAATTGACCCCCTCAAAATCGGTAAAACCCTACACCCTACACCCTGTCCCCACGAAAAACTTTTTGCCGCAAACCCTAATTATGACGATTGCCATCATAATGAATTCTCGCCCCGGCCCATTGCAGTTTTTCCTGTAGAGTCTGATAAAAAGAATAACTTTCCCGCAGGATAATAAATTGGGCGAATTTTTCGGCTTTAGTAACTCCCACCCATTGCCCGGGCCAAATGGAAGTGGCTAAAGCACCATCCATCCAGAGTTTAGTATTTAACTCGTAGTCTCCTAGAGGCCAAATACTGACCAGAGATGCTGGGGGAATGACAATCGGCCGACTGGAGAGACTCAAGGGACAAATCGGGGTGACAGCGATCGCTTCCATGCCGGGGTGTATAATCGGGCCATTAGCGGAAGCGGTGTAACAGGTGGATCCCGTGGGAGTAGCCACTAATAGTCCGTCGCCTTGGTACTGATCTACTATTTCCCCGTCCACTTCGATTTCGAGGATTGAGGTGGGCATCCTATCGATACTAGCGGGTTTCACACACATCTCATTCAGGGCATAAAATGCCTCGCTCACTGGCTGCGGATTTCTTTTATCCCCTTCATAGATTCTGGCCGTTAACATCATCCGTTGTTGTACCGCATAGTGATCAGATTGTAAACGCTCCCAGACCGTCTCCGTATCCTGGAAAATATCAAAGGGTTCCGTTAAAAATCCCAGATGGCCGCCGACATTCACCGCTAAAATCGGAATGTCTTCGTGAGCTAAATAGCGAGCGGCAGCTAAAATGGTTCCATCTCCCCCCAAAACGATGGCAAGGTCGATTTTTTCCGATGCTGAGGCTAAAAATACCGGATAGGGATTATCTTTAAAGCCACTGGGTCCCATTAAAACTTTACACTGACGGGCTTCTAACTGTTTAGCGCATTTTTCCGCCCATGCTTTACTTTGGGGATGGTTGGCCTTATGAGCGATGATGACTTGTTTTAACTGCACAGAGTTGAGACCTTTTTCGGAGGTTCTATACTTTTAACAATAGCAAGACCGGGCAGATCGGGTGAAAAGTGAGTAGGGTTTTCTGAAAAAGTTTGTTAGTGGGGTCAGGAGTCAGGAGACAGCTAAGCTGTTCGTAATTTAAATTGCTTGTTGAGACGAGGCAAAAGGCAAGAGGTAAAAGGCAACAGTAAAGGGATTGGGGGAGGTTCGGCTAGTCTAAGAATAAGCGGTTTAAATGCGTCTTAGCCTATCAGGGATCGGATTTGAGTTTTCAGTTCACTGTTTACTGATCACAGCAAAAAGCTGACGGCTTATCGCTCTTCGGATCTTCTAGGTTCTGTGTGATAAGTTTAACTTACATAGGATCGATCAATCTTTGTGTCCTCTGTGTCTTTGTGGTTCGTTCCACCCCCTCGCTAGGAGGAATGTATCTTAGAATACATTTTACCCACCAAATCCAAGATAGCCAAATTTGAGTTTTTATTAGAAAAAAAGTTAGCGATCACTTGTCAAGCAAGGGTTTTAGAATCTGGATTCGGTCGGGGATTTCCGAAAGTTCCAGAAGAGCGATTATTCTCCCTTTTGCCTCTTGCATGAGTGCCTCTCCTGATATGTGGCCTATACTCAACGGATTTAGTATAATAAATTGTTCGGTATTTAAAGTCTGCCAAGAGGTTCCGCACCCGAAATAGACGGATCAGATGACGAACCTGCTAACTCAAGGAGAGGGTAGAGGGGAGTGGAGCATTTGGCTGAAATTTCCCTAAACCCCTATCTCCCGACTCTTGAATTCTGTCTCCGCGAGAGATTAACTTGCTTGGGAGGAGACAAAACCCGATAACTCGCGAAAACGGATCTCATCGCGGTGGGGATCAGAGCGACTAACTTGTACTTGAAAGCGATCGCCTAAAGATACCGATCGCTCAAAACGATGGGGTAATTCTAACCCCAATTCCTCCAATAAAATCAAGCCTAAATTTTCCTCTTCCCGCAGCCAGCGCAATACCAAAGCTTGCCAGACTTGATCTCCCTGTCGTCGCAAAAATTCCAAACTCCAATAACGATTAGTTTGTCGTTCCACCGAGGTGGCTTCCAGGGCCGAACTAGCGACACTATAGAGAATTTCCTGCATTCTATCCCGGGTAAAAGGCAGTTGATCGCCCCGGAGATGGGCTTTTAGTTGAAAATGGGTCAAAAGGTCAGTATAACGGCGAATTGGCGAAGTTACTTGGGAATAGGTATTCAATCCCAGACTAGCATGACGGTTAGGAATCGTCGTCATCTCACTGCGCGGCATACAGCGACGCAAGGCACAGGAACGCACAGGGCCGGCGGGTAGTAAAATTAACTCCTCATCGGGGGGTAATTCTGGTTGTGGTTGTCCCCGGAAAGGCACGGGAATCTCGTGTTCCTGACAGTAGCGACCGGCGATTTCTCCGGCTAAAATCATCATTTCCGCCACTAATTGCCGAGATGGGGACACTTCCTGCAATTCTATGATAATTTCGTCGTTAGCCTTCACCTTAATGGATGATTCTGGCATTTGGATGTTAATCGATCCCTGAGATTTGCGCCATGCGTGGCGTTGTTTGGCCCAACGGTTGAGAATCTTCACTTCCGGTTCATGCTGCAGATCCAGATGTAACATTTCATCCACATCTTCGTAGGTGAGGCGATAGGTAGGTTTAATTGTACTAGGATGGATACGATAATCGGCGATCGCTCCCGTTTCATCGAGGATTACCCCAAAACTCAAGGCAGGACAAAGTTTACCCTGTACCAAACTCATTGGACCTGCGGCCAATTCTAGGGGAAACATGGGAACCATTCCCGTGGGAAGATAGAGACTGGTACTGCGACGACGCGCTTCTAGGTCCAATTCATCATCGGGACGCACTAAACGGCTAGGATCGGCAATATGGATCCAGAGACGATGACCACCATCCGCGAGCATTTCCACCGATAATCCGTCATCGATTTCCTCGGTACTTTCATCGTCGATGGTATAAATTTTTTGGTGGGTTAAATCGAGACGATTGTTGACATCCGCATCCGCAGGGGGATTGAGTAAATTAAGACGCGTCACATCAAGTACCTTTTTCGAGAATTGAACAGGGTAGGAACTGCGTCGCAGGAAAAGGTTTTCGTGACTACTCCACCATTTCAAATCGACTAACAATTCAAAAGCAGCCTCGGGGGTTTGGGAACGGCCCAACAGGGAGAGTATGTCCGTGGCTGCCGGATATTTTTGTTCGGGTTGGAGGATAAATTTTTCTAGAGACTCCAGACGAATTTGATCGCTTTCTGACCATTCTACCGTTTCACCGGCCAGGGCCTGTTGGAGACGTTGGAGAAATTGGACTTTTTCCCGTTGACGCTGTTGTTCCACCTCTAGCTGGTGTTTGATTTCCTCTACCTGATTTTCAGAGCGGGCCTCGTAACCATCCCCTTTATTTTTAAAATAAACTTTATCCTCACTCAAGAGACAATGGGCTGCATAGCAAAACTGGGGACCGCGATCGGAAAAGAGGATCTCGGCCATGGTTTCGGGAGTGACTAACTGATTTTCCCCGGCCAATAATTCCCAGGCCACTTCTAAACCACTAGGGTCTAGATAGGGTTGGACTTCTCGCAGAAAATTGCCGATCTCTTTATAGTTGGACGGACCTGCTTTGATAATGTAATCGAAGCGTTGGGGACGCAGTTTATGCGGGTTTCCCCCTTGATCGATGACGATCCAATCTTTTTTCCCTTCTGGGCGATCGATCACCCCTAAGCGCCTTTCTCCTTGGACGCGAAATTCTACCAGCGTTCCCTTTTCCACTGCTTCCCCTTACTGCCTATCTATTTTGTCTATTTTCTATCATCCTCGATCGATTACTCGATCGGCAAGAGCAATCATCAATCCCCACCCACTAGATAGGGTTTGCGGCAAAAAGTTTTTCGTGGGGGTAGAGTGTGGGGTTTTACCCATTTTGAGGGGGTCAATTACCTAATTTTCAGGGAAAAAGTCCTGGGATTTTGGCTCTCCCAGGTTTGGTGGGTAAAATGTATTCTAAGATACATTACTCCTAGCGAGGGGGTGGAACGAACCACAAAGACACAAAGGACACAAAGATCGATCATATAGTGAGTTAAACTTATCACACAGAACCTAGAAGAGCCGAATTTTCCCCCTGATCACTCCCATGTCCACCACTTTTGGATTTCAAAAAAGTCTAAAAGTCTTATCAAACAAGGTTTTTAGATTTATTCAGCAAACCCCATTTAGTCAAAGATTCGCCGCTCTCAGGACAACCAGTGTACCCACAAGTTAATCGTCGTCAATTTAAGTGCGATAATTGTCGGAAACCCTTGAGCGAAGAGTTAGATTTTGTCGCCAGTAAACGAACTTATACGAAAAGACTAGCCGAGAATATACTCGAACAATTAAAAGAAGGTGATATTTTAAATGTTAGCCGAAGAAATGACGTAACGGAAGAAGAGATTCCAAGAATGCTAGAGAACATCGCCGAAGAAATTACAGAGCCAGACCTATCGTAATTAAAAAGACTAGGAATTCGCCAATTCAAATACTGGCGAAATGCAGACGTAATCAAGCAAGATAGTAAATTATTTTCTTCTATCTCACTCTCAAGAAATGTTATTTCTTGAGCGTTTTGGGACGATAATTGCTAAAAATAAGCTTTTTCCGTGTTAATTAACTGAATATTGACAATTTGACCGTTAGTCACTTGTACGGTTCCATAGCTGCCGTCCCCTAAAAAATTATTGAGGTACAAATTGTCATCATATTGAGCGAGGAGAGTATATTCCCCTGAGGGCAATTCCACCAAAAAATTACCTTGAGAATCACTACTTATTTGCTTGATTAGGTGAGAATGTTTTTGGGCTTGGGCTACTGGCCAGTTGGTTCCTTGAGCGGGAATTCTACCTGAAAAAATCCAAATAGTTGTTTTAATAGGTTCAGGTTTTGTTCTCAAGGATGTTGTGTCTATAGTGGGCATTTGGTCGCCGCTAAGACGAAGAATAGTACCAGAAATACCCTGTTTTGATTGAGAGAAATTCGGGTCAGTAAAGCTCATCATTGTAACTAGAATAATGGTCAAACTTAGGAACCAGCGAAAGTTAGGATAAATCATAGTTTTGGCGATTTGGCTGTTATTTTTGCTGAAGAAAAGCCTCGTGCAGAATCCAACAGAGACTTTCTTCAGCATTGGTTAACTAGGAATGCTCTGGGTTGTGAGCATCAATAGCGTTTTAAGGAAGACGGACAGCACTGCTAGTGAGAATACTGCGGACTTGAGCATGGGTTAAGTTGGGATTAGCCCCGAGCATTAAAGCCACTACTCCTGCCACATGGGGAGCCGCCATCGAGGTTCCGCTGTAGCTCGCATATTGGTTGCCCGGTAAGGTCGAATAAACATTCACCCCCGGAGCCATAACGTGCTGCATACTGCTGTTAGTTCCGGCACGATTGGAGAAACT
Source organism: Microcystis sp. LE19-131.1A (assembly GCF_027532015.1). Lineage (NCBI taxonomy): Bacteria > Bacillati > Cyanobacteriota > Cyanophyceae > Chroococcales > Microcystaceae > Microcystis > Microcystis sp. LE19-131.1A. The sequence goes on from NZ_JAPZSS010000054.1 coordinate 55,514, forward strand.
AGCAATTGTCCGGCTGCTATCGACGGCACCGACGGAAAGACCGTATTGGGTAGCGTAGTATGCAGGTGTTCCGGGAGAAGACAAGCTAGAGTTGCCAGCTGCACTAACCGTAATCACATTGCGACTAGCGGCATAGGCAAGGGCATCGCTTAAAGCAGTTGAATCAGTCCATCCCAAACTCATATTAATGACACGAGCGCCATTATCCACTGCATAACGGATGGCTTGAGCAAGGTTGCCCCCATTAGTAAACCGACCTTGTGAATCTACATCTCCCATACGAATCGCCATAATTCGGGAATTATAGGCAACGCCCGTCATACCAATGCCGTTATTAGCGGCGGCAATTGTCCCAGCGACGTGAGTTCCGTGTCCTTGTCCAGAAGAATTGGTTCCGGGTAGAACGTTATTGTTATTTTGACCGACACCAAAGTTCCAGCCATTGATGTCATCAATGTAGCCATTTCCGTCGTCATCAATGCCATTACTGGCAATTTCCCCTGTATTGCCCCAAATATTATTGCTCAGGTCTTGGTGGGAAATGTCCACACCAGAATCAATTACAGCCACTGTAACACCTTGTCCTGTATAACCTCTTGCCCAAGCTTCAGGGGCGTTAACCATATCATTACCCCAGTTATTACCTCCCAAGTTAGGAACATCGGCAAAAGTGGGTTGACTAATTGCTTGAGCAACGGCAGCGGCAGCGTTAACTAAACCGTAACCATAGGTGGAGTTAAATCCAGTTCCACCACCGTCACTGGTAGCCGAAACAGCGAGATTATAGTTGGTATTAGCACTTTGATAGGGATAGACACGAATGTAGTAGGTGCCTGCACTCAACTGACTGGTAATGCTCTCAGAAGCCGTACCACCGTTAGTAGAGGAGGCAATGAAAGAACCGCTACTATTTAACAGTCGCACGTCCGCGTCGGCGGTCAGTCCGGTGAGACCGAGATTAAAGTTACTAGAATTAGCGAGGGTGAAACGATAGTAATCGTTGGTATCGGTGCTTCCTACCCAATCGGTGTAACTGGTGGTGCTGGAACCGACGGTAATCGCTCTGGCAGTGGCGAGGGTATTGCCGGCTAGGTCAACAGAACTGACAAGACCCACAAAACTACTTTGACCTGTTAAAAAATCACCGTCTTGAGGCCAAGAGGAAAGGGATTCGGATGATTGCCAGCGATTTTTCAGTTCTAGCTGGTATTCTTCCAGAGAATTGCTTAAAAAGTCATAATCCAGTCCCTGGAGACTTTTGCGGACAAAAGGGGTAATCAAGTCGGAGCGTCCCAAACCTGATCCCACGCCAAGGGTTGGTAACTGGAAGATATCATCTAAAACATTGCTGTCTGATAGGTTGAAACTTTGGTCAAGCATCTTTTTTCTCCTTGAGTAAAGACTTTTAAGTAGGGAGGCAAAATTATTGGTAGGATGGGTTGGCGGTAGCGTAACATGAGCAGGAGTTGGGTTTCATTCTTCAACCGTTCGGCAAAAGCTCACGGCCGAAGCCCAACCTACGTTCATCTTATACTTAATTCCACCCACCCACTTACTCTATTCCATCATTAGTTGTAACCGAAATTACGCACATTTTTATATATTTTTATATATTTTTATATCACCTTGATGAAAATCAATAATTGTAGCTATAATCCTTCCTGCCAATGGGTTGTAAGCAATGTATTAGTAATAATTATCAAATTATCAATTGAATGATAAGAAATGCGGAATGTGGGTTGTAACCTATTTCCTGTAGCAAAAGTAGCAGGTAGCAAGTTATTGACACAAATCGCAAAGTATTTGTAACTAAATTTTTACGAAATAGATGTTGATGTCGCTTCCCTCCTGCGGGACGGCAAGAAAGGAGTGAGAAAATACATATAAATGTACTACCAGAGGTAGCATTAGCCCAAAATTCTGCGATCAATGCTTTAAAAAGGGAAAATGAGCTAAATTTCCCCCACAAGTAACCTCTATTAATCCCCACCCACTAGATAGGTATAACGTCGCAAACTGCGTTCATAATCCTGTAGTAGTAACTGGGATTCTTCCACAGTCATGCGATTTTCCTGCAAAGCTTGTTCACAACGAAGACGAATTCTTTCTAACAGGTCTTCCGCAGAATACTGCACATAACTTAATACTTCCGTGATCGTATCTCCTTTGACTAGATACTCGATATCGTACCCCTTGGGACTCATCTGAATATGTACCACGTTAGTATCGCCAAAAAGATTATGTAAATTGCCCATAATCTCTTGATAAGCACCCACCAAAAACATTCCTAGATAATAGGGTTCTGGAGAATGTTTCCCGTTTTTGTACTCCAACGGATGCAATTCTAAAACTGATTTTATGTCCCCGCGCAAATCGATAAACTGGGCAATTTTCCCATCACTATCACAGGTTAAATCGGCGAGAATTCCTCTTTGAGTAGGTTCTCGATCAAGACGATGGATCGGCATAATTGGAAATAGTTGATCGATCGCCCAACTATCGGGAACTGACTGAAAAACCGAGAGATTGGCATAATAAATTGAGGCCATAATTTGCTCTAAGTCTTCCAAGTCATCGGGAACATAATCCTCTTGTCGGGCCACTTGCAGAATTTTGTGACAACAAGCCCAGTACAATTGTTCGGCTCTAGCTCGTTCCTTGAGACTGAGATAACCGAAATTAAACAGACTAATCGCTTCCTCTTTGAACTGTCCCGCATCGTGATAAGCTTCCTGATAATTGCGCTCATCGATACCCGTGTAGGTTTCCCAGAGATTACGGAGGATGAGGTGTTCTTTCCCATTGCAGGGATCGGGGGGATTTTGGGGAACCTCGCTACTTCCCAAGATATCAAAGACTAACACCGATTGATGAGAAGCGATCGCCCGGCCACTTTCACTGATGAGAATTGGGGGTGAAATCTGGGCATCTTCACAAGCTTCCTTGACCTCAGCCACGATATCATTGGCATAATTCTGCATATTGTAGTTTTTTGAGGCGTAGAAGTTAGTTTTTGAGCCATCGTAATCCACCCCTAAACCACCCCCCACATCGAGATAGGTCATATTTGCCCCTAATTTTGCTAATTCCACATAAATCTGACTAGCTTCGCGAATGGCATCCTTAATAACGCTAATAGCGGAGATTTGCGACCCGATATGATAGTGCAGCAGTTGCAGACAATCTAACATCCCCGCTTGTTCTAATTCCGTCACCACCGTTAAGATTTCCGGGACGGTTAAACCGAATTTGGCCCGGTCTCCCGTGGAACATCCCCAACGGCCCACCCCTTTTGTCCCCAGTTTCGCACGCACTCCCAAATGAGGGGCAATTCCTAACTGACGACTGACGCGCAGGGTTAAATATAATTCCTCCAATTGTTCGATGACAATCAAAGGCCGATGACCGAGACGAGTGGTCAAAAGAGCAGTTTCGATGTATTCTTTGTCCTTATAGCCGTTACAAATTAGCAAGGGTTGTGTTTTGTCATTTTTGCCGTTTAAGGCAGGTTCTAGGGTCGCTAAAGCAATCATTAGCTCAGGTTTTGAACCAGCCTCCAACCCAAATTGATAGGGTTTGCCAAAACGCACTAAAGACTCGACGATGTGACGGTGTTGATTGCACTTGATCGGATAGACACCGCGATAGACATTGGCATAATTATAACGGGCGATCGCTCGGTTAAAACAGGCATTTAGGCGCTCGATCCGGTCTTCCAAAATATCACTAAACCGAATTAGCAGGGGTAAACCGATATTTCGCCGCTTAATCGCCGAAACTAACTCGTATAAGTCCAAAGAACCGCCCCTTTCTCCCTGGGGCGAAACGGTAATATTTCCTGCGGCATTGATCGAGAAATAGGGTTCTCCCCAGCCTTGGATGCGATAGAGATTTTCGCTATCTTCGATCGACCAATGTTTAACGGGGGCAACTTTTTCGAGGTTGTTACCGTCAGAAGGGGTCAGATCGAGTGGAGATAATTGCTTTTCTTGTTTCTTAAGTTGAGTTTTACCCGCCATTGTCTATCGATCGCTCCGTGTGAGACTCCGATCTTCTATCTTAAGTCAGACTTCCTGTCTGCGACCAAGATTCCGATCGTGATAGAATTTACTCTCTAGGCTCGATCTCTAGGAATAGTCATCTATATAAATTCAAGGCTATGCAGTTATTAGACTCAAAAGGACGTTTATTCGGTAAATTTAGCTTGCTTGATATCGGAGCGGCCTTAGTAATTTTATTGACAATTATCGGTATTTTTGTTGTACCGGGGACAAGTGGTAAAAGTACGATCGCTCAAGTTACCAAAGAACCCATAGAAGTGGATGTTATTGTCCGGGGTTTAAGTGTTCTCAATCCCAATGCTTTGATTAATCAATTCAATACCGAGAAGAAAACTAATATTGTTATTCGTAATCAACCGGCCGGTCAAGTGGATATAAAAAATGTTAAACCTTTATCGAGAAATGTCTTAGTTCCGCAGCCGGATGGTAGTGTGAAAGTCCTACCGGATCCCCGCACGGAAAACTATTCTCAAGATATGATTATGACTCTCAGTGGTCAAGCGGAAGTTACCGACACTGGTGCGGTTGTTGGCGGTCAAAAGGTGAAAATTGGCACTTTAATCGAGTTGGAAGGAGATAATTATAATTTCAACACCAGTGTTATCGATGTCCGTTTACCAAAAAGGTCTTAAACAGTGATCGGGGGAGTGTAAAAAATCAAACTGTATCTAAAGTAAATTAGCCCGAAACATTTTGGGGGATCACTTCCGAATCTTCGCTATGCTTAATAGCTAATCTCTATTTTTGAAATTTCGGCCGAAAAACAGGACATGATTATCAGGATTTTCAGGAAAAGAGAAATTAGCATTATTGCGATTTTACTTCTTACAGCGATCGCCATTAACTATAAAATGATTCAGGGTGGCATTATATTTAACGCTCATGACATCCTCTTTCATGTCCAATGGTTACAACACTTTAGTCAGCAACTCAGCGAAGGTATTATCTACCCTCGCTGGTTAGCGGGAATGAACTATGGCTACGGTAGCCCTACTTTTGTTTTCTATCCTCCCTTATTTTTTTATCTAGGGTCTTTCCTTAAAATTAGTGGTTTAGACACTCAAAAAGCCATTATTGCCCTTTGCACGTTAATCTTTTTCGGTGCAGGACTGAGTTTCTATCTCTACAGTCGTAATCGTTGGGGTAAGGCAGTCTCCTGTCTAGCGGCGATAGTTTACATAACCTCACCTTATCTATTCCTCAATATTTATGTTAGGGGAGCTTTACCGGAAACCTTGGCTTTAGTGTGGCTGCCCGTAGGTCTCCTGTTAACTGACAAAGCGATCTGTCAACCTAAGTGGAGCTTATTACTAGCCATTTTGTTTGCGATTCTTTCTTTGACTCATTTACCTAGTCTGCTAGTTTATACGATTTTTTGGGTTTTCTATGTCTTGAGTTTTTTATTGCAGGGACATTCCTGGAAAGCCATCGCTAGAACCATTGGCAGTGCCTTGCTTGGGTTTGGTATTTCTTCTTTCTATTTGCTCCCCACAGTGTTAGAAAAATCTCTTGTCAATCTTGATAGTCAGAGAATAGTAAGTGGAGGGTTCAAAGCCAATTTAATTGGTACGACCGTAAGTTGGGCGAGTAAAACCATGCGTTCTGAAATCCAGCCCATTTTTATCCAACAAAGCCTCCTGATTATAACTTTAGCGGCAATGATTTTTATTTGTTATCGTCAGGATAGTGGCAAAATTAGACAAACTGTTTATTGGCTGATTTTTCTCCTAATATTGGCATTTTTAATGACCTATCCCTCTGAGAGAATCTGGCAATATAGTCGGATACTACAAATGGTGCAATTCCCCTGGCGGTTGATGGGTCTATTCTCTTTTGGATTTGCATCTATATTTGCCATAGCAATCAGTGGATTAGTTAGCCAAAAATTATCGCTGAAAGTGATTGTTGTTTTAACTATATTAGTTACTATGTTTGGGAATGTAAGTTATGACTATCAAATTGCACATCGGTCTCGTTCATTTAATAATCCAGGTGATCTTGCCCCCAATGCAAAGGTTAAACCGCAATATGATCCCTATTACCGCTTTCAAGAAATTAAACTAGCTCTAAAAGATCCCTACACAGATAGACTAAGAGATGTACCCGAATATCTTCCTCTGCTACCCACGGGGAACCCCGCTCCCCAACCTTTACTTGGTCAAGCTCATGTTACTAGAGTTAGTGGACAGGCAACTCTTGAAGTAGAACAATGGGATAGCTACCGAAGAATTTTCAAGGCATCGGCTTCACAAAGATCAGTGATTAAGATTAGAACCTACTACTATCCAGCTTGGCATTTGTATGTCAATCAAAAACCTCATCCTAGCACGGTCGCACCAGATGGTACTATCCAAATAGAACTAGAACCTGGTTCTCATATTGTCGAACTTCGTTATCTCTGGACAGGTGCTTTTAAATTGGGTGTGGCAATCTCCATTTGCAGCCTATCTTTGCTAATTTTATTATGGTTTAAATTTCCTAGATTTCTGCTATAACTTCTTTTGAGCTTTAGGGAAACCTTATATTTTTTTTATTAACAATGTTATGATAGAATTAACCAAATGCTCTTGAAGTAGAGATGAGAAATGATACGATTCTATTTTCCCCTTTTTTCTTTGAGTAAGGATTAACTGCTATTTATACACCGCCTTTAGCTCGTTTGATCGAGCAGTTACAAAAATTACCTGGAGTCGGACCCAAAAGCGCCCAACGTTTGGCCCTGTATATTCTCAAACGACCGGAACAAGATGCGATCGAATTAGCCCAGGCGATCGTAGCGGCTAAAAAACAAGTAGGATTATGTCAGGTTTGTTTTCACCTTTCGGCCGAACCGATTTGTGAAATTTGCCGCAATCCTAACCGAGAAACGGGGACTATCTGTGTGGTAGCTGACTCCAGAGATGTGATTGCTTTGGAGAAAACTAGGGAATATTCGGGCAAATATCACGTTTTAGGGGGTGTTATCTCACCTATGGATGGGATTGGACCGGATCAATTAAATATACAGTCTTTAGTCACCAGAGTCAGCCAGAAAAAAATTCAGGAAGTTATCTTAGCTATCAGTCCCAGTGTCGAAGGGGAAACCACGACTTTGTATATCGGGGGTTTACTGAAACCCTTCACCAAAGTTACCCGTATCGCTTTCGGGTTGCCCATGGGCGGCGATCTGGAATACGCTGATGAAGTAACTTTAGCGAGAGCTTTAGAAGGTCGTCGGGAATTGTAAAATCTCGCCAAGGTTGGGATTAAGTAGGGTTTGCTGAATAAATGTGAAATGTAGGCAAGGTAAGGGTTTTGTGGCTTTTCTCGTGAAACAGGTGCAAGATTTTGAAAGAATCGTGCTTCAACACCTTGCGTCTTCATCGGCCCGTGTCCTGTAGGGGCGAAGCATTTGGGCATAACCTATCGGTGAAACGTAGATTTTCTATCCGAATGCTTCGCCCGTACTTTTTGCCGCAAACCCTAAGTAGGGAGGCACAATTATTTGTAGGATGGGTTAGCGGTAGCGTAACATGAGCGGGCGTTGGGTTTCATGCTTCAACCCAACCTACGTTCATCTTATATTTAATTCCACCTACCTACTTAGACATTATTGAGGACAATTATTCGGCCCGACTACTCAAAGGGTTATTGAGATTGCCAGTGCCGGGACGTTTAACACTATGGGATTGTAGGAGTGAGATCGCCTGTTGATACTGGGGATCATCCTTCGTTCCCAGCAAAGAAGGATCATCCCGGAAGCGCAGCTGTTGTTCTTGGGTTAACTCGATCTGCACATCGGGTTTAATGCCTTTTTTGTAGATATTTTCGCCGTTGGGGGGATAATAACGGGCAATTGTCACCGCTAAACCAGAACCATCGGAAAGGGTGTGTACCGATTGGACGGTACTCTTGCCATAAGTCGATGTACCTACTAAAGTCGCCCGGCCATTTTCTTTTAGCGCTCCGGCGAGGATTTCGCTGGCACTCGCTGAACCTTTATTAACCAAGACTACTAGGGGTAAATCGGTAATAGCGGTGTTATTGGCGATAAATTGACGATCTCCACCACGTCGATCGATAGTGCTAACGATTTTGCCCTGTTTCATCCACATACGAGCGATATCGACACTAGCAAATAGTAACCCGCCGGGGTTGCCCCGCAGATCGAGAACATAGCCGGATACCTGTTGTTGACTTAATTCCTCGATCGCCTCTTTCATTTGTTCGGCTGCGTGGGAACTAAATTCATCCAGTTTAATATAACCAACTTTCACCCCACCTTCCTGTTTAAGGGTATAGCTAACGGAGGGGATTTCGATATCTACCCGGGTCAAAGTCACTTCAAATACCCCTTTATCGGGACGGGCAAGCTGTAAACTAACGCTAGTACCCACTTCTCCCTGTAGTGCCTCCATTGCCTGTTCTAGGGTCATTAAAGCGGTGGGTTTGCCATTAATTCTGATCAGGCGATCGCCGCTTTTCACTCCCGCTTCCTTGGCGGGGGATTTTTTCACCGTATCGACAACAACCAGATCGTTACTGCGTTTATCGAGAGCTAAACGTACCCCAATTCCCGATAATTCTCCGGAAGTTTGACTGGTGAGGACAGAAAATTCCCTAGGAGTTAAAAAACGGGTATAAGTATCATCCAATTCCTTTAAAGCTTCGCGAATTGCTGTGTAAGCTTGTTGGGGATTAGTATAATTTCTGCTTAACAATTCTTGACGTTTTTTTTGCCAATCGATTTGATGAAAACTACGATCTACAAATTCATTATTAACAATTTGCCAAACCTGGTCGATGACTGCTTTCGGGTTATCTTCTAAGGGTTTTTCCCCTTTGGCTGCGGGGGTAAGGACCATCAGGGAACTAACTGCTAGGGTAGCGATCGCACCTCCAGATAGGAGTTTCTGCACGGAAACGAACGAGGGACGCGACTGGTTCATAAAGACAAAGCCAAAATAAGATTGACGTTTCAATAAAGCCATTCAAAAAGCGGGAGCATTTTGCCTTCGAGGGAGGTGAGGAGCAGTGTTAACTACGACTTTCGTATAGATAAGGGAGTTCCTTGTCTGGCTCTAGTATCCACTATAATTCTAGTTCTATAAAATCGAGCAATATCTGGCGATGAATTTTTCCTAAAGGACGAGTCTGATTAATCTTCTGGGAATAGTATTCCCCTTGACGGATGGCAGCCGGAGGTAATAATGCTAAATCTTGCCCTTCCGTTTGCACTAATTTTTCTAATGCCACGGTCAGGGGTACATGATAAAGATAACGGGAGAGATTATCATCGTTATAAGAGCGAAAATAGCGTAAACTAGGGGCTTCGTAGTTAATTTCTTCTTTTAACTCTCGTTTTAACCCTATTTCTGGACTTTCACCCGCTTCCAAGTGACCACCAAATAAACCCCACACCCCCGGATAGAGAATCGTCGGGATGTCGTCGCGCAACTGCATTAAAAAGCGACCGTCCTGTTCTAAAATCGCCAAAGCAACAAATATCATCAGTTATCAGTTATCAGTTATCGGGAGACAGGAGACAGGAGACAGGAGACTATTTTATTTATTCTCCCCACACCCCACACCCCACACCCCACACCCCACACCCCACACCCTAGCTATTTCTCGTTTTGTTTATGGGGTAAAAAGAAAGCATCGAGGGGATCTGGGATGGGTTTAAGCACTGCGGAGGGTTTGGGGGGAATCGCTTCCGCGACGGGTTGCGCGGGGGGATTGGGTTTAACGGGGGTAACGACGGGAGTTTCTGGGGGTTTTGTTTCAGCTGCGCTGGGAATTGTCACCTGTCGGGGATTTTCCAGGGGTTTAGTGGAGACTGGGGGAGAATTATTTTCTGGGGGTTTAACTTCTGAGGTGGGGGAAGGTTTAATTTCTGGGGACGGGGAAGAAGTAGGAAGAGAATTAACCGCTACTGCATCCATCTGTTCTAATTCCACTACATACACTTCGTTAACGGTTTGAGAACCCTGGGGAATAGCCTCAAAGTCAATTTTGCCCTTAATGACGATTTCTTCGCCTTGACGGGGTAATTTATTGCTATTGGTGCGAATCCAAATCTTACCAGACCCATCCTGCAAAAGATAGGCTCCTCCCGCTAAAAAAGGGGCATAATTGCTGACAGTTCCCCTAAGATAAACTAAAGCGCCTTTTGGTTTTTCCTGTAATTGCTCGATCGCTGTTAGGGGAGGATCACCGATGTAGGGAACGGCAATACCGAGGTCAGCAAGGGTACTACAACCGAATAACCCTAGCAATAATAATAAACTGCCGATGCGCCCTAGACGAGTCTGGATAGACATTCTTGCTTTAACCTTAACGAGTGCGATTAGCCAATCTTTCTGACAATAGAATAGATCCGAAAGATTTTTGTTCTCGGTATTATCATAGAATGTCCGTAACTACTTGCCAAATTCTCGACGGGAAAGCCTTAGCTCAAAAAATCCAGCTTGGCCTAGGAGAGCGCATCCAGACGCTAAAATCTCAAATGGGACGACCTCCGGGGTTAGCGGTGTTGATGGTGGGGGATAATCCCGCTAGTGCCGTTTATGTCCGCAATAAGGAGAAAGCTTGTACTAAAATCGGTATGGCCTCTTTTGGTCGTCATTTTCCTACCAATACAAGTGAACCAGAAATTTTAGCGGAAATTGTCCGTCTCAATCAAGATGAGCGGGTGGACGGGATTTTAATTCAATTACCCTTACCCAAGCATTTAGATGCGGTTTCCCTTCTCTACCAAATTGACCCGAAAAAAGATGCTGATGGCCTACATCCTCTCAATTTAGGCGGTTTAGTGCGGGGTGAGGACTGTATCCGCAGTTGTACTCCTGCGGGGGTAATGGCACTGCTGAAAGAATATAATATTCCCATAGCCGGTAAGCACGCGGTGGTGCTGGGTCGCAGTATTCTAGTGGGGAAACCTTTAGCTTTAATGTTATTGGAGGAAAACGCTACGGTAACTATTGCTCACTCGCGCACGGAAAATCTGGCAGAAATAACCAGAAGTGCTGATATTTTAGTACCTGCGGTCGGTAAAGCGAATTTAATCACCCCGGATATGGTAAAACCTGGTGCGGTAGTGGTGGATGTGGGGATTAATCGCGTCGCTGACCGTTTGGTGGGGGATGTGGACTATGCTGGAGTTTTAGAAGTAGCTAGTTATCTTACTCCTGTACCGGGTGGTGTCGGTCCGATGACAGTGGCAATGTTATTAAAAAATACCTTGTTAAGTTACGAACGCAAGTTATAAACCCTCAGCTACCAGCTATCAGCTATTCAGTGATTCTACCGATACAATCCTTGATTTTTTTTTAACTATGTTGGTAGAATTTTACAAAACTGGATAGACTAGGAGATTTTTGGTCATGATCTTTATTATCCCGATTATTCTTGGTGCGGCTGCCTTAGTTACTGCTGGTGTAGGTGTTAGTGCTGGTGCTGATGGTGTCTCCAAGCTACAAAAGGCGAAAAAAATTGGCAAAAGTGCCGAACAAAGATATAAAAAAGCCAACAAATCCCTAGAAAAAAAGTTTCAAGCTACCCAAAAATTCGCGGAAGAATACGGTCAACTGCAAATTAATGTCAAAATCAACACCATCGGCAGATTTGTTAAGTTTATTAGCAGAATTGATCAAAGAAATAGTCAAAGAATTGGTCAAAATTACTCCCCATCCCATCAACGCTTCTTAGAAGGGTTTGAGGGATTTTCTGCCGAACAATTCAAGGAATTTAAAGCAGAAGTGTTAGACGCGCAAAGTTTGGCTGTGGGGGGTTTAAAAGTAGTGGGAGTCGCTTCGGCAGCCAGTCAGGGAACCCTAGGATTAATTGGCCTTTTCGGTACTGCTAGTACAGGAACAGCAATTAGTGGACTTAGTGGGGCAGCTGCTTGGAATGCTACCTTAGCATGGTTAGGAGGTGGTTCTTTAGCTGCCGGTGGTGGTGGTATGGCTTTGGGAACAGTGGTTTTAGGAGGTATTACCGTCGGACCTGCTTTAATGATTGGTGGTTTTGTCTTAGGAGGAGAAGGGAAAAAGGCCCTAACTAAAGCTATCGAATACGCCAAGGAAGTGGATAATAAAATAGCTCAGTTAGATAAAAGTAAGAGTTTTTTAGGACAAGTTCAGCGCAGAATTAAGGAGTTACAATACCTGGTTAATAGTCTGAATAGTAGAGCTATTAAGAGTTTAACTGAACTGGAGTCACGAGCTAATTTTAATCCTCATCTAGAGGAAGATGCAACCAAGTTTCGGGAGCTGCTACTTTTAATTAAAGCTTCATCGGAAATCATGAAACTACCCATCCTAGACGAAAAGGGAAAATTAACCAAAGCAACGGAAAATCTCGAAGAAAAGTACCGCCATCTCTTAGAAAACTAATAATTATTCTTGAAAATCTATGAATGTTATCAATTGGTGAATCGCTCTTTATCCTCTGGTGATAATCAAAAACTTGCCTTAACTTTAGAAGAAATTATCATCTTATTTTGCTCTATTTCTTTAAAAATTTCAGTCAATTATCGATGGTAAAAGCCGCGTTAAAGGATGCTAATCACTGTTGGAAATTTTAATTAATTATTTGTTAATATCTAAGGAGAAATATGACTCTAGAACTGCATAATTTTATCTGGGAAGAAGAACGTTTAGTGCAGGTGGAAACCCAACCCCATCACATCGCAGGGGTACTAACGGTAATTCAGGAAACCATGAATGATTCCGATTGCGAATGGGAGGATGTTTATTCCGCTTATTACGAGTGCGAAGATGACGGTACAATCACTTTTTATGAGGGAGAAAGTGCCGAGGAAGATAATCCAGGTATCTGGACTTATGTGGTTTATGAATGTGCCGCAGGAGAAGAAACAGTGATGACTAATGTTAATATCAATACCTTTGCTCCTCTCTTGCAATTACAACAATTAGCGGGGGTTTAAAGACTGCAAGAAAATCTTGAGTTTTGGGTGTGTTAGCATAGAGTAATACACCCTAAATTTTTATATTATTTAGGGCTTGCTGAATAATGCTAAAACCCTTTTAAAATAAGGCTTTTGACCTGTCGGCGGCTACTAACCCCACCAACAAACTTTTTCAGCAAACCCTACTTATATCAAGACAAAAAAAGGTGGGACTTGCCCACCTTTGTCACTAAACTATTGTCCTTGCTCCACTGCTGCCACCATCAATAAAGTTTTGAGGACAGAATCAGGATTAAGACTGATGGAATCGATGCCTAATTCCACTAAAAATTGAGCGAATTCGGGGTAATCACTGGGAGCTTGACCACAGATACCGATTTTGCGATTATGGGCTTTAGCGGTTTCAATAGCCATTTTCACCATGCGTTTAACTCCCTCATTCCGTTCATCAAAAAGATGGGCAACTAGGGCAGAATCCCGATCTAATCCTAAGGTTAATTGGGTCAAATCATTAGAACCGATCGAAAATCCGTCAAACACCTGAGCAAATTGGTCGGCAAGAATTACATTACTTGGTAACTCACACATCACATAAACTTGCAAACCATCAACCCCGCGTTCGAGACCATTTTTCGCCATTTCTTCGAGGACTCTCATCCCTTCTTCGGGGGTACGACAGAAAGGAATCATCGGAATCACATTAGTTAATCCCATTTCTTCCCGGACCATTTTCAGCGCCCGACATTCCAAAGCGAAAGCCTCGCGATAATTAGGATCAGTATAACGGGAAGCGCCGCGCCAACCGATCATCGGGTTTTCTTCCTTGGGTTCAAAGGGTTTGCCACCCAATAAATTAGCGTATTCATTGGATTTAAAATCGGACATCCGCACAATTACATCTTTGGGGTAGAATGCGGCTGCAATCATGGCAATTCCTCGGGCCAATTTATCGACGAAAAATTGGGGTTTATCCTCGTAGTGTTTGGTTAATTCGGCGATTTGGTCTTTTACGTCTCCTTCTTCCAATTCGTGGAATTTCAGCAAGGCGCTGGGGTGGGCCTGAATGTGGTTAGCGATAATAAACTCTAGACGCGCTAAACCGACCCCTTGGGCAGGAATATCGGCAAAAGCGAAGGCTTTTTCGGGATTACCGATATTCATGAGGATTTTTGTCCGAGTTTGGGGCAAATTGTCCAGGGGAGTTTCAAGAATTTCAAAGGGTAGCAATCCGAGGTAAACTTTCCCTTCATCCCCTTCCGCACAGCAAACGGTGACTTCCTGACCGGTTTTAATCGTTTCCGTGGCATTATTGCAACCCACGATCGCCGGAATACCCATTTCTCGTGCGATAATAGCGGCATGGCAAGTACGACCACCTTGATTAGTCACGATCGCGCTTGCTTGTTTCATAATCGGTTCCCAGTCGGGATCCGTGCGATTGGTGACGAGAACTTCTCCCGGTTTAAAGTTGTTGATTTTATCTACACTGAGGATGACTCTGGCTTTTCCTTGACCGATTGCCGCACCTACACTCCGTCCCACCGCTAAAACTTGACTTCTTTCTTTAATTTCGTAGGATTTAAGGATATTAGCTGCTTTTTGGGATTGTACGGTTTCTGGACGGGCCTGAACGATAAAGAGTTCTCCCGTGATCCCATCTTTTGCCCATTCGATGTCCATGGGGGTGTAGGTTCCGCGCACTTGCGAGTAATGTTCCTCGATTTGGGTCGTCCAACGGGCTAAAGTGAGGATTTCTTGGTCACTAATGCAGAATTGATCCTGTTCTAGCTTGTTAACTCGGATATTCTTGGTTAGACGCGATCCTCCATCATCGTAGATCATCTTGATGGCTTTACTGCCGAGGCGTTTGTCGAGGATGGGTTTGTAACCGTTTTTAAGAGTGGGTTTAAAAACCAGATATTCGTCGGGGTTAACGGCTCCTTGCACGACATTTTCCCCTAAACCGTAGGCTGCGGTGATTAAAGTGGCATTTTTGAACCCTGTTTCCGTATCGATGGAAAACATCACCCCGGAGGTGGCTAGATCTGAACGCACCATTTTTTGGACACCGACGGAAAGGGCGACGGCAAAGTGATCGAAACCGTTATGATGACGGTAGGAAATAGCGCGATCGGTGAATAAAGAGGCAAAACATTTATGGCAAGCTTCTAAAACTCCCCTCACCCCTTGCACGTTGAGATAGGTTTCCTGTTGTCCGGCAAAACTCGCTTCTGGTAAGTCTTCGGCAGTGGCACTCGATCGAACGGCCACATCGATGGAATGATAGAGATCATCGCCATAACGTTCACAGAGTCGGCGATAGGCAATAGCGATCGCATGACTTAAATCATCGGGGAACGGTGTATTTAGGATTAATGTGCGTGCTTGTTTACCTTTTTCTTGCAGGTTCTGCACATCGTTTTCGTCTAAATCTTGGAAAATTTGTCTTAATTGTGCGTCTAGTCCGGCTTTTTCGACAAAGTGACGGTAAGCGTAAGCGGTGGTGGCGAATCCTGTGGGGACATTAATCCCTTTCGGGGTTAATTGTTGGATCATTTCGCCTAAGGAGGAGTTTTTGCCACCGACTAATCCCACATCTTTGCTGTCTACTTCTTCAAACCACAGAATTAATGCTTGTTCTCTAGAGGTTCTCGCAACATCTTGTAGTAGCATCATAAGTATTTTTACCTCTGTACTTTATACTTTCAGTTTAGCGACATACCATCTTCAAAAACCCTTGAGTTTGATATTTATTTACAAAACTCTACAATAGCCAACTCAGCCACGCTCACCCTATCTCTAAAGGGTTTAATTGTCTAGGTACTTGACATAAAAATTAACAAACTAATCAGGAGTCTCAACAGTAACTTTCCTGAATGATAGCCTTAGTTATCTCAAAATAGTTAAGTTTAAGATCGACTATTTTTATTGAGTTCCCTCACTAATTCATGTACGGTAGTGGAAGGATGGGGATCAAAAGGATGTTGTTTTAATTCATCTCGCCGTTTAATAAGTTTTTCGGCGTTGATAATCGCTGTAGGCTGATAAGGCTTTAATTTTTCATAGATATTCTCTCGGCTTTTTTCATATTTTTCTTTCTCGCCAACTAATCCAAGTTTTCTCATTTGATTAGTTAAAATACTCCCGTATCTATCTCTAGGTGTAGCAGTATCAAGATATTGAAAGTGCAAAATATACCAAATTTCAAAGGCTTCATTAGAATAGGCAATCTTGATATTTTCTTTTTGGGCAAGTCCCTCAGCTTGATTAAATTGCTCTTTGGTATAATTATCTTTATCAAAAACACACCAAACTTGATCGTAAGATGCTGATTTTTCATTGTTTTTAATATTAATTGCTTTCTTGACTAAACTCAAGGTATTTTGACCTTCTCCCTTAACTTTTATTTTAATGTTATTAGATTTTAAATCTTCCCTCAAACAAGTAAAGTAATAGTATTCAGTCTTTTCTCCTTCACAAACAATCAAAAATGTTTCCCTTGGCTGTCTCTTGTTAGCTTGACGTTTTAAATAACTATAATTACCATCTTTTTTAGCCATAATAATCACCGATAACTTTGCTTAAATTACCAATAAAAGGTATGGCACCATAGCGACCTTGAATATAATCTTGTTCAAAGGAAGCATTATTATCAATATCAAATTCGACCAGAGAATATAAATCCGTTGCTTCTTGGCGATTTTTTTCGGTAAACCAGATTTGATCTCTTCTAAACAGTTGATTACTAAGTAAATTAACATCATGAGTAGCAAAAATAAGTTGAGCATTTTTAGGGTTTATTTGTTGAGAGTTAAATAATCCAATAATTGCTATTGCCATTAAGGGATGCAGTAGGGAATCCAGTTCATCAATTATTAATACCTCACTTGCTTTTAAAACCGATAAAATAGGTGCTAATAAAGCAAATAATTTTTGAGTGCCACGCGACTCATGTTTATTCAGTTGAAAGCTTTCTAACCCGATTACCTTTCCCTCTAAATCATACTTTTCATGATAGGTTTCAATGGAGTTGTAAACTGTATCTGGAATATCCTTATGAAAATTATCTAGGGGTTTCCGTCCCACTTCTATACTCATATCCTTGATACTCAAATCTAATTTTTTAATTAAGAAAACGATTTCATTTTTAAGATTTTGCTCTCTAGAAAGATAGTCAATAGATAGCTGTCTTAAATTTTCAAGTTGCGAACCCGATATAATCTTTAACCTACTAAACCAGAGTAAAATCTTACCTGCTAACGGATCATTAAACTGAGCAGCAATCGATAGAAATAAGGTATTTTTTTTAGTTAAATCTTTGACATCTTTGCCCTTCATCAGACTTTTACTATATTTAATTTTATCTTTTTCACGACTAAATATATTAGTTTTACGAGTTTTGGGCGTGCAAGATAACCCCTCAGAAATTACTCGCTCTTGAGTGACTTCAAAGCTATATTCATAGGTCTTATTATCTAGATAAAAAACTATCTTAAAAAAAGAAGGTTTATCTTCGGTTTCAGAACTTAATCGAAATTTTTCTAAATCTATCTTATCTGTAATTTGTAATTTCGAGGAATTAATGACAAAACTTTGCATAAAATATAAGGCCAGAATCAAATTACTCTTACCACTAGCATTTGCTCCATAAATAGCAGCACTTTTTAGTAAACTAAAATTCTGATTAACCTTAAAAACATTATTTTTATCAAGCTCATCATTATCTGCTGCTTCATCTGCAGCCACCATACTGAGAGTAACTACATCCTTAAAAGACCGATAATTACCGACACTAAATTCGATGAGCATTACATACTAACCCTAAAAGTCTCTGGGGAATTGATGAAGACTATGCTTTTATGATAGGCAATTTGTCAACATTTAAAAGGAAATTTTTCTCAGGTGTGTTAGCGTCATGTAACACACCCGACATCTCTACAGTTATTTATATTTGTGTGATGGTGACATCAACAGTTTTAACCGTAGTTCCCAAACTGGATAGAGGAGGTTGAATTTCCTGTTCATTACCCACTACTAGAGTCACAATTTGATTCGGTTGTAGATATTGTTGGGCCACTCGTTGAATATCGGCAGTTGTCACCCCTTTTACCGCTTGTTGATAACGGAAGATAAAATCTTGGGGATAACCATAATATTCATAAGTCATCAATCGCGATAAATTTTGAGCAGGTTTCTCAAACTTAAAAACAAAAGAATTGAGAATAGCATTTTTAGCGTCTTCTAATTCTTTGGCAGTAACGGGTTGATTGCGAAGGCGCTCGATTTCGCCTAAAATTGCCTTAATAAAAGGTACGGTAGCATCGGTGCGAGTTTGACCTCCAGCAATAAATAAACCGGGATAATCATAACGACTATTCCAGACACCATAGACAGAATAAGCTAATCCTTGACGGGAGCGCACTTCATTAAATAAACGACCACCAAAACCGCTTAAAATCTCATTTAATACCGTTAAAGCGGGATAGTCGGGACTATCCAACCGACCCCCAAGATGACCTAATAAAACGCTACTCTGGGTTAATTGGGGTTGATTGACAACAAAGACACCTTGAAGATTTTTTTGGGTTGCAGAAGGGGTGACAATTTTAGGGGCAGTGGCGGGATTTTTCCAATCGCCAAAAGTCTTATTGATTAATGCTTTCATCGACTGAGAATCAAAATCACCGATAATTCCTAAAATTATTTGGTCGGGACGGACATAGGTACGATAAAAATCGATTAAATCCTGACGATCAATATTAGCTAAAGTGCTATATTCTACAGTACGAGCGTAGGGGCTATTATCACCATAGACTAGCTTTTTAAACTCCCGACTAGCAATATCACTGGGATCATCATTACGTCGGGCAATTGCTCCTTTTTCCTGAACTTTGGCTAATTCCACTCTCTGATTTTCAAAAGTTGGGGAACGCAAAACCTCAGCAAAGAGATTAAAAACGGTTTCTAAATCTTCACTAAGAGCGCTAAAACTAGCAGTTCCAGCGTTAAGATCGATCGAGGTTTCTACTAGGGCTGCTCTTTGTTCTAATAACTGATTTAAGACATTAGAAGGATGTTTTTCCGTGCCACCACTACGCAGCACGGTTCCAGTAATATCGGCTAATCCGACTTTTTCCCCGGATTCTAATCTTCCTCCCGTCCGAATCATCGCCGTACCACTTACTAAAGGTAAGCTCCGATCCTCCACTAAATAAACCACCATCCCATTATCTAGTTGATAGCGCTCGTATTGGGGAACTGTAACTTCAGGAAGGGGAGGAAAAGTTAAATCGGTAAAATGTCGCGGGGTTTGGGCAATTGCTGGGGAACGAAAAGCTAGGACACCTATCAGGGTGATCAGGATTAAACCTAGCCATTGTAAGCGTTTTTTCATGATTTGAGTCGAAATTATTGAGAGGAATAGATAAGAGGGAACAAAAGGCAAATCTGGCCGCTTTTTGCTTTTTACGGTAGTCCTCAAGAAGTAATGATGATAGAATAGTCGCTAAAAATCAAGTGTCTCTCCGCCATGCCTAATTGTCCAAAATTGCCTACGGATCGGGGAGATATAGTATTTTATCTATCACTATAATTCCTCTTTGGATTTATCATTACTTGTTTAGCACCATCAATTTCAATCAGATTCTTGAGTATTTTTCGTTCCCCCTACAAACCCATTCTAAACTAGAGGTCGGCATTGCTGCTTTGGCAGCGTCCTGAGCATTCAAACTCTCGAACTAGCTTCGCCAATTCAAAAATGAAACGCATCAACCTCAAGACCCTTTTGCATGAGTGCCTCTTGCCGTTCGGCTGTCCTGATATGTAGCCTATGCTCAACGGATTGAGTATAATAGGTCCCAATCCCAGTGATATGTGTTACCATTCGGGGTAAATTCAAGCGATCTCCAGACACCTATGAGCAAGGTTCTCGTGTTGAATGCCTCCTACGAACCGCTAAATATTACCAGTTGGCGGCGTGCGATCGTTTTATTATTGAAAGGAAAAGCTGAATCCCTAGAACATAACGGAAAAGTGGTTTGTCGTGACTTACCCCTACCTTCCGTTATCCGTCTTAGGCAATACGTCCGTGTTCCCTACAAGGAAATTCCTTTAACCCGTCGTAATATTCTCGAACGAGATCATCACACCTGTCAATACTGTCTCTACCGAGGTGAACAATTAACCATTGATCATGTGATTCCCCGTTCTCGCGGAGGGGGTGACACTTGGGAGAATTTAGTGGCGGCTTGTGTGCGTTGTAATGTGCATAAGGGCAATCGTACACCAAAAGAGGCCAATATGTCCCTACTCGCCCAGCCACGTCGTCCCTACAGCAGTCTCCACTTTGAGCTATTAAAGCACACCAGGGGGAATCACAATCACGAATGGCGTAAATATGTCATCGGTATTTAGGGTGAAAAAGGCATGGTGAAACCAAGACCAAAATTGATTCCCATGCCATTATTATTAGTCTGGGTGCGAGGATTGGCAACTCCCGTGCCTAGATAAACCGCACAACCGCGACAGGGGGAATTGACTCGGTAGCGCACCGCCATGGGATCATTAGGATCGGTGATGGTTACTCCCTGATGGTTTAAATCTTTAATTAGATTGGTGACGGGTTTGAAAAAATCGGCGCTGGGGGGTTGACTTGGTGGCAGTTCTAGGGTTTGTTCTTGGGAAGCAAGAACGATTTCTGAAGCGATAACTAGCAGTAGAGAGGTAGTTAAGCTAAATAAACCCAGATTATTTTTGATTTTCATCCTTTTTTGTTACCGAGAGATTGTTAATTTTTTCTCTGAAAAGTCTAGCGTTTCCTCGCGGGAAAGGACACTAATCAGTAAAAAAATTTACCGATGTCTGCCATACTTATAATAAGCGGCACAAGCACCTTCACTAGAAACCATACAAGTACCGATGGGGTGTTCGGGAGTACAAGCAGTACCAAATACTTTACATTCCCAGGGTTTTAAAACACCTTTAAGAATTTCGCCACACTGACAAGCTTTGTGATCTTTAACACGCTGATTGGGTAGGGTAAATTTTTTCTCCGCATCAAAATTACTGTACTCATCTCGCAGTTTTAATCCTCCTTGAGCAATTTCTCCTAAACCTCGCCATTCAAACTGATCCCGCAGTTCAAAAACTTGCTTGATTGCCGATAAAGCGACTCTATTTCCTTGATTTTGTACCACTCGATCGTACTGATTTTCTATCTCACATCTCTGCTCATCTAATTGTTTTAATACCATCCAAATTGATTGGAGAATATCCAAGGGTTCAAACCCAGAAACTACCACAGGTTTATGATATTCTTGGGCAATAACTTGATAGGGTTCTGTGCCAATTACCATGCTAACATGACCGGGACCAACAAAACCGTCTAACTGTAAATCTGGGTTATCTAACAAAACTTTCAGAGCGGGAATAATCACCACATGATTAGAAAATAAACTAAAATTAGTGATGCCATCTCTTTGTGCTTCTAAAACGGTTAAAGCGGTGCTAGGAACGGTTGTTTCAAACCCTAATGCTAAAAATATTACTTCTTTATCGAGATTTTCTCTGGCAATTTTTAAGGCATCGCGAGGAGAATAAACCATGCGAATATCATCACCTTTTGCTCGTGCTTGCAGCAGACTCAAATGGGAACCGGGAACACGCATAGTATCGCCAAAAGTTGTCAGAATTACGTTCGGTTTTTGTGCGAGAAAAATGGCATCATCTAAACGACCTCGCGGCATCACACAAACGGGACATCCAGGACCATGAATTAATTCGATAGTTTCTGGAAGTATTGCCTCGATACCGTATCTAAAAATTGAGTGGGTATGACCTCCACAAACCTCCATAATTTTAGTAACTTTTTGCCGCTTTTCAGAGATTCTTATCGATAATTGTTCTATTTGTTGAATTAATCCCGACGCTTTAACTGGATCACGAAATTCATCAACGTATTTCATAGTTTATCTCCTTTAATTATAATTTTTAGCTGTCGGTAGTCAGTGATAATTGCCGTAATTTACATTTCTTATAGATAGACAACAGCATTAATTTATGGGTGACTACTTTAAGAACATTAATTATGATTAAATTCTAACTCTAATTCCGCTAATTGTGTTAATAAATTTAGGGTTTCTTGCGCCTCATCTTCATCGATTCGATTCATGGCAAAACCCACATGAACTAATACCCAATCCCCTACACAAGTATTAGCGGGATGGTCTTCATCAACAATACAAGCGATATTTACTTCTCTTTTTACACCCCCCACATCGACGAGAGCGAGATGACGGTTTTCATCAATAATTGCCGTAATTTGTCCCGGTATGCCTAAACACATAGTTTTTACCTTAAATCTAGTTTTTGTTAATTATGCGCCGATTTTTGGGCTAGAGATTGCATTAATATCAACTGACAGCCCTTCTCATAAAGATGAAGTATAACCTAATTTGATATTGACGACCTACGACCGCCTCCCGAAAAGGAAAACCGAGTCAAAGGTTATCCTTTTTACTTGGTCCTAGCTGCCATTCTGGACTATTGCCCTCAAGAACAGCTTTTTTTCTCCTATCTTTTTTAAGATTTCCCCCGTCCTGGACCGTGGACGCTATCCCAGCAGGGGTAAAACTTTTGTATTAGGGACTACACCAATGATAAGAAATTATTCAATCAATCGATCGGGTGACATTCTAGGCTATGATTTCCCTGACTATAGTTATTTCTCTACATTAAGGAAAATCTACGATGACAACCTTTCCCATCGATTTGAGTGCCTATAAACCCATCAGTCTCGACCCCAGTAACCCCACCCTCACCGACGACCAAAGAAGCGCCCTAAAAGCCAATATCCAACTTTGTCGCGATGCTATCATCTTTTTTACTGCCACGGGTGCGGCCCGGGGTGTGGGTGGACACACCGGCGGTCCCTACGATACCGTCCCGGAAGTGGTGATTCTCGATGCTCTTTTCCGCAGTCAACCTAGTCAATTTGTACCAATCTTCTTCGATGAAGCAGGACACCGCGTCGGTACTCAATATCTCATGTCTGCGTTAGAAGGTTCTTTACCCGCAGAACAATTAATGCACTACCGCGAGGCCAATTCTAAACTCCCCGGACACCCGGAATTAGGATTAACCCCCGGTGTCAAATTTAGTTCTGGCCGTTTAGGACATATGTGGCCCTACGTTAACGGTGTCGCTTTAGCTAACCCCGGAAAAACCGTTTTTTGTTTAGGTTCCGATGGTTCTCAACAGGAAGGCAATGACGCGGAAGCTGCCCGTTTAGCCGTGGCTCAACACATTAATGTTAAGCTGATTATTGATGATAATGATGTGACGATTGCCGGTAATCCTTCCAAATATTTACCCGGTTATGATGTGGCTAAAACTCTCACCGGTCATGGTCTAAAAGTGTTAGTGGGAGATGGGGAAGATATCGATAGTTTGTATCGCAATATCTGTGAAGCAATTAATACTCCGGGCCCGATTGCGATTATTAATAAACGTCCCATGTGTCCCGGTATTGAAGGTTTAGAAGGTTCTAACCACGGTCATGATGTGATTTCTGTCCCCTTGGCTTTAAAATATTTAGAGGCAAAAGGACACAGTGCCGCTGTGGAATATCTCAACAGTATTAAGAAGCCTTCTAATGACTATAAATTCCTCGGTTCTGGGGATAAATGGGGTTCTAACCGCAATGTTTTCGGCGAAGCAGTAGTCAGTCTTTTAGGCAAAATGAGCGAGGAAGAACGCAAGGCTAAGGTATTAGTAGTAGATAGCGATTTAGAAGGTTCCTGTGGTTTGAAAATTATCCACGATAAACATCCCGAAGTGTTTATTCCTTCTGGTATTATGGAACGGGGCAATCTTTCGGCAGCCGCTGGTTTTGGTATGGAAAAAGGTAAACAGGGAATTTTCGCCACCTTTGCCGCTTTTCTAGAAATGTGTATTTCTGAAATCACCATGGCCCGCTTGAATTATTCTAATCTTTTGTGTCATTTTTCCCATTCCGGTATCGATGACATGGCCGATAATACCTGTCACTTTGGTTTGAATAATTTCTTTGCCGATAATGGACTCGATGACGGTTACGAAACCCGTCTTTATTTCCCGGCCGATGCGGCACAAATGACCGCTTGTGTCGAGGCAACTTTCCATCAACCCGGTTTACGTTTTATCTTCTCGACTCGTTCTAAAACTCCCAATATTCTTGATACTAACGGCCATAATTTCTTTGGCGATGGTTACACCTTTGTTCCCGGAAAAGATGAAGTAATTCGGGAAGGCACTGCCGGTTATATCATCAGCTTTGGCGATGGTTTATACCGCGCTTTAGATGCAGTGGAACGTCTAAAACAAGAAGGGATCGACGTGGGTTTAATTAATAAACCGACTCTCAATGGGGTGGATGAAGAAATTATCGCTAAAGTTGGTAATTCTCCCTTTGTTTTAGTGGTAGAAGCATTTAACCGTCGCACGGGTTTAGGTAGCCGTTATGGTTCTTGGTTACTCGAACGCGGTTTAACTCCTAAATACGCCTACATCGGTACTCACCATGAAGGTTGTGGCGGTTTATGGGAACAATTCCCCCACCAAGGTATTGACCCAGTTGGTATCATTAGTAAAGTTAAATCTTTAATCGCTTAGATAGTATTTTAGGGTGGGCTTTAATCAGTTATCAGTTATCAGTAGAATTATTGTAAATTAATTATATGTTATAGTGGTGGTTTAACTAATTTTTTTGGAAAAATTAGTTAGTTATTAAGTTTGTTTTAAATAAAAACTTGAAGTTTTACTTTTAACTCAAAACTCTTTAGATATGCTTTAATTTGGTTATCAAAACCTCTTTATTTGAGCGGCACAAACTATCTTAATTTTTATAATTGAGAATAAATTCTCCTGATTAATTACAATTCTCCTTCACTGGATTAATGTTTGGCAACTTTTAAGAAATGTGAAGATATGTTCTATAGTCATTTCAATTAAGATTGAGAATATCAATCCCAGAGTTCATAAGGATTTTGTTGGTCTAGATTGTATCAGACTTATCTGAAATGACTATATTCTTTTTTTAACTTCTATCTAAAAATCAATAAAAAAGCCAAACCGTCTGTTTTACCATAAAAAAATTATGCAAGGGGTCTATTGGCGACGATTAAGCAAAGACTACGAGGATTGACCCGAAACTCTTCCCCTGAGCTACGTTGAACAGTTCGAGGCGTTTATTTATCTCGGCATGATTCGACTCATGTTGAGGCGGCTTGCCTAGACAACTAGGCTACCTGTGACCCTTTTCAAACATCCTCTTAGTTAAAATCTAAGGGTTTTGTTAGTTTTTTAGTATTTCTGTAGGGAGGAAGTCCCAGAATAGTGACTCCTAAAAACCGACTCCTAACCCCAGCTACCAACTTTTTCAGCAAACCCTAATTATATATTGGCTTCAAAAACGGGACAATAGCCTTCGGCAACCACTTTAAAACCGTAGAGGGGAGAAGCGGGATTCCAACAGCGCTGACTTTTGTAGTGGACACAGACACGACAGCAATCCATCTCCTCTAAAGCTTTGGTGATGCGATTGGGACTCTCGCTTAATAATTCCCGTTGGGAGACTCCCCGCAATAATAATTCTTCCCCTTGCCAGCGTGCTTCTACCAGTCCCGTATCGGCGAAATTACTCCACCGGGGATCCCGGGTGATCGACTCTGGTAAGGTGATAGTGACGATCGAATCCGATTCATTTAATTCTCCCTCATAGTGACTGGGGGCCGGGGGTGTCGGTTGCATAAAGCGATCGCCAATAGGCAATTCCACCAGGGTTCCCACGGCCGGAGAATGGAGTTGATAACGGCTTTGTAATTCTTCTAAACTGGTCAAATCCGCTAGATATAGGGGGGAGCCATGGACGAACATGATATGCTGCGGTCGCAGGTTATGGATTAGTTGGGTGGTGTTGCGACTATCGCTATGTTCAGCCAGTAGATAGGTTTCTTGGCTAATTAATCGCGAACGCTGTGCCGCTTTTAATCGGGGATTCTCCGGGTTGATATCGTGCAGGTGTTGGGGAACTAACATTAACCAAGGTTTATCCCCTTGCAGATATTTACTCACCTCCTCTAGGCGATCGATTAGTAAAATGATCGGAGTGGTTCCCCCTAGAGGTGTCGGTTTTTCTGGCAACCTTCGCAACCGGGGACAGATGCGCTCATCCCAAAATAAGGGCTGATGTTTGGCAAAATTCTGGACAGATGCGGGAAATTGTGGTAAAATTTCTAGGTAGGCATCGCAAGCTTTAGCGATCTTGCCCCCAACCCAGATATCAATATCGCGACCCGTGAATTGATGATGCGATCGCAGTAATTTTAAAATTTCTTGACCCAATCCCAAAGCGGGGACGGGTAGTAAGACATTTTGCCTCTCAGCGATCGCATGATAGATGCGATTCATCAACTGTTTTTCCTGCTGTCGTCGGTGGGGATGGCGTTCTGTGCCGTAACTGCCTTCAATAATCAGCACATCGGGGGATATTCCCCGCAGCAGATCGATCGATAATCCTTCCACCAGTTGAAAATTAGATAGGGAAAAATCGCCGGTATAGAGGACTTTATAGGTACGTTTGGGGGTTTTGTAGGTGAATAAGACCACGGCGGCCCCGGGTAGGTGGCCGGCCGGAAAAATCTCGACGGTGAGATCATCAAAGAGAGTGATCGGTGATCGCCATGGCCAACCCTGACAGAAACTGCCGATTTCCTCGGCAGAATCGGGCCATTGTAGGGGCAGCAGTTGTACTGTCACCTCACTGGCATAAACTGGCAACTGGGGATACGTCTGATGGAGAGCCATTAACCCACGGATGTGATCGCTGTGGGCATGACTACAGAACACCAGATCTACGGGTGGTTTTTTGTTTTCGGTCAGGGGTTGCATATCGGCCAAACCGCAATCTAAAAGTATGCGATAGGAACCGATTTTCAGTAGGAGACAAACCCCTTCCGATGCGTGACCGACACCAAAAGGTAAACAGGATAAAAGGGATTTTGACCCCCAGACAGCAGTAGAGCGTTGAACCATGGCAACCCTGATTATGATGACTGGTTAGTGAGCCGAACCGTTGCCATCGTAGTTATCGCTATCATAAAAACCGTTGCGGGTGCCGAAAAAGAGACAGGAGACGGTGAATACAGCCGTTAATGCCAACAGGATTAATTTGATGTCCATATAATTTAGTGCAACTCCTCAGAGGGTAATCTCCCCTCATACTAACTCAACTTTTTCGGTTCTTAGCAGCTAGGTTTCGGATTTGACCATGGGCGCTCACCCTCTTTTAATAATTAAACTTGTCAGTAATTTGTGATGATTTCAGCAAAAACTACTGGTAATTGTCGGAAAGACTAGCATCTTTTGTCATAATATAGCAAACCTAAATGAGTTGTGAAAAGGCATCAAATCTTTTCAAATTTCCTAACTTGACAAAGATTATATTTGGCAAAAAATTGATCAATTTAAGTCTGAATTGCATCCCTGTCTAATCTACCTTTATAGAATACCTCATTCGGGGTACGATAGTCAAGACATTTTCGAGGACGATTGTTAATTAAGTTTACGGCTCTTTCTACCTCCTCTGGTTCAACGATTTTCAAATTCGTTCCCTTGGGAAAAAATTATCTCAATAGTCCATTAGTAGGCTCGTTTAATCCCCTCTCCCAAGAATGATAAGGAGTAGCAAAATAAAAATCTGCTCCTAGTTTCTGACTCAACTCTTGATGTCCACAAAATTCTTTGGCCTTGTCATAAGTAAAGATTTTTCTTTCAGTAACTGAGGAGCCTTTCTTTGTCAAATCTTGAGGTTGATGCTTTTCATTTTTGAATTGGCGTTTTAAGATTCACTAATAATTGCTGACTGATTGTCGGTATTTCTGCAAATGTGATATGCGATCATGGTTTCAAAACTATTCATACTAAATCCGTTGAGTAACGCACAGAAAACGGGTTTCTCCGAGAAACCCGTTTTCTACTCATGCACTCATGCAAAACGGAGAATAAATAATCAGTTTTTAATAACTGGATTTAGTATCAGGATTATTTATTGCTTGATTAATTTGAGTGATTTGGGTTTGAAAATATTGTTCACGATAACGGATAGCTTGGGCTAATTCCGCACCTTTTTGGAAAGCGAGTAAAGCTTGGGAATAATTTTTTCTCTCTAGATAAATTTGACCGATTTGATCGTAGGTGTTCATTAAACCGTAGTAATTGTAACCCAATTCATGGACTTTAATTAATTCTTGATAGATTTGTAAAGCATAATCCACCTGTTGATAACTTTTATAAAGTTCCGCTAACTTATTTAAAGCTTCTCCTGCGGTGCCGTACTGTTGTAAAGCAAAAGCGAGAGAATAGGCTTCTTGAAAGTTTTGGCTGGCTTTATTTGCATCTTTTAAAGCTTGATAATCCAAACCAATTTGAATTTTTAGATCGGGGATTAACTGTATTTGCTGATTTCTGATCTCGGTTTCAGCTATTTCTTCTTTAATTTTTACTGCGTTAGCTGGTTGCAGAGATTCTCGATAAATTTCTGCTAGTCTTTGCAGATAAATTCCTTGATTTAAAGAATTATTCTGCGCCTTAGAAATAGTTAATAATTCCTCGTAAACTGGGGCGGCTTTTTGATAATCAAAACGAGATAAATGAATTTGACCAAGTTGATTTAAAGTTGCTTCTACTGCCAGATTATCCCCAGATTTTCTGGCATTAGCTAGGATTTTATCATAGACAATTATCGCCTCATTAAAAGCTCGTACCTGTTGATAGGATGTACCTAGTAATGCTAATAATTCCCCGTCCATTGTCTGGTTAATTTCTGCGGTTTGTTGCACAGTTTTTAAACGAGCAGTAATTAATTTAACATCCTCGGTTCGATCTCGATTCCAAGCTGCTAACCCCACTTTTCCCAAAGATTTTACTTCTTCTTTGGCTCCTAAATAACGATTTAATTTAATCACTTCATACCAGATAGGAAAAGCTTCCTCATTTAATCCCGCATCGTATTTAGCTTGAGCTTCAGCATCCCGTTGCTCGATGTATAATAACAGTTGACGATGCTCCAAGGGAGTTAAAGGGCGATCGATTGCGGGTAATAAAGGACTTTTTAGGGGAGTTTCGAGGGGATTGGGTGCAGGGGTTTCTGTTTGTGCTAGGAGAGGAAGGGAAGTACCGATCAAACAGAGCCATAAACTGAGAGAAAAACGTAGCATAATAGATTGATAAGAGCGTAGTAGAGGATGATATTTTGTGATCGATCGATTCTATAAGAGACTGACTGCCGAAAATTGCCGTTTGCCAATTTTGGGTTTAATTGCTAGTTTAATTGTAACCTTTAGTCTGGGGGCTTGTGGTGTCTCCCCACAAGTTTTGGCAGAACAACGAATGTTTCTACCCCTCTCGATCGAGTTTTTGGGAGAATATCAATTACCACAAGCGGATTATCAGGGGACAAGGGTGGGGGGATTATCGGCAATTAGCTATGATCGCACCAATAACCGCTTTTATCTCCTCAGTGATGATCGTTCTCAGAAAGCTCCAGCCCGCTTTTATCGGGCTAGTTTGCAGATAAATGATGAAAAAATCGAAAAAGTGAATTTAGAGGCAGTCAAGTTCCTAAAAGATGGCAAGGGAGAAACGTTTAAAAAGGGATCGATCGACCCGGAAGGTATCGCTTTTTCGCCCCGACAAACTTTGTTTATTTCCAGTGAAGGTGCGGTTAAAGAGGGAATTGCTCCTTTTATTGCTGAATTTGATTTGCAGGGACAATTAAAGGAGTCTTTATTAATTCCTAATCGCTTTTTACCGGATGATACCAATCAAAAAGGAATACAGGATAATTTAGGGTTTGAATCCTTAACTTTAGGGATTACCAGCACCCTCAAAGACGATCCTTTTCGTTTGTTTACTGCCACAGAAAGCGCTTTAATTCAAGATAGTCCCACGGGAAAAAGAGCAGAAAATCTCAGAGTGCGACTTCTTCATTATGTGATTGATCCGATTGGTGCGCCTGTGTTAGTATCGGAACAGTTGTATGTCTTAGATGAGCCTCCCAGTAGTGCGAGATACTACGGTTTAACGGAATTATTAGCTTTAGAAAAAGAGGGTTATTTTCTTAGTTTAGAGCGAACTTTTGGTTTAGAAGGTTTTGGAGCGAAACTATTTCAGGTAGTTAATGGGAGTGCCACTGATACCTCGAAAATCGCCAGAATACCGGGGGAATTAGAAGCTTTACAGGTGCAACCCTTGCGGAAAAAATTATTACTAGATTTAGGGACTTTGGGGATTGATTTAGATAATTTGGAAGCAATGACCCCCGGTCCAAGATTAGCTGATGGTAGTCGCTCTTTGATTTTAGTCAGTGATGATAATTTTAATCCGAATCAGGTCAATCAGTTTTTACTCTTTCGACTCAAGGAAAAATAAACAAGAGATGGTTAATTGCCTCACCTATCTCCTTCTGGGAGAAGGTTTGGGGTGAGGACTACCAATAAAGAAAAAGGGGATAAATAGTCGGTTTAAAGACAAAACGGCCGATTAATAATCACTTTTTTCGATATCTTTGCGAATATCATTCAGGTCAATATAGCGATCGGTAGCGTTGCGTAATTCCCTAGCGATCATCCCTTCCGTAGAAACTACGGTAATATGAGTATTTTTAGAGCGCAATAGTTCGATCGCTCGTTCAAAATCGCCATCACCGCTAAATAAAATCACTCGATCGTATTGATCGACGGTATTAAACATATCGACGACAATTTCGATGTCTAAATTAGCTTTCTGGGAAAAACGACCGGAACTATCATCATAATATTCTTTCAAAATTTTTGTTCTCACCGTATAACCCAAACTAATTAAAGCATCGCGAAAACCTCTTTGATCTTGGGAATCTTTTAAACCCGTGTACCAAAAGGCATTAATTAACATAATATTCGGGTCGTTGGTGAAGTAATTTAACACCTTGCGCGGGTCAAAAAACCAACCATTTTTTTGTTGAGCATAAAACATATTATTGCCATCCACAAAAATCGAAAGGCGATCTTTCGGACGGGTGCCACCATTACAATGACAAAGACCGGCTTCTGTCATACAAAATACATACCTAATTTTTTATAGAGTTTAACTATAAAATTACTAAAAAGTAATTTTACGGGGGAAAATAACTATTCTTTGAGGAATAGCGGTGATTTGAGAGCAAAAAGATAGCAACTAAAATAAAAATTAGCTTTTTTGTCTAAGTAGGGAGGCACAATTATTTGTAGGATGGGTTAGCGGTAGCGTAACATAATCGGGCGTTGGGTTTCATGCTTCAACCCAACCTACGTTCATCTTATATTTAATTCCACCCACCCACTTAGAAGACAAACTAGATAATAGTTTCGGAATAATTAAAAGTGATAATAGGGGGATTGTACAGTAATTAGGTCATTTTGATAATCTTTCTCGATAGATGAGCATCAACAAGGCTGGTTAGATCAGGTAGGAACACCAATCACTCCAACCTCCAGAATATAGCTTAACATTCTCGTATCCGGCTAGGGTCAGGGAAAAGATATTAACACAGGCTGTCACTCCTGAACCACAGTAGAGGATAATTTCTCGATCGCCTTGCCGCTCTTGCCAACGTTGTGTTTGCAGGTCCTGGGGTTGGGAAAAACCCTGACTATCGGTGACTTCCAACCAGGGATAATTAAGCGCCCCCTCGATGTGGCCCGCGATCGGATCGATCGGTTCCCTTTCACCCCGATAGCGATCGCTTTCCCTGGCATCAATTAACACCACTCCCCCTTGCTCTTTTTGCCTTTTTACCTCTTCGATCGTCACTACCCAATCCTGTTGAACTTGGGGGAGAAAAGAGCCGGTTTTCGGCACAGGTATCTGATTAGAGACGGGATAACCGGCATTTAACCAATTTTGCCAACCACCATCGAGAATGCTGACTCGTTCATGGCCGAGATAACGTAATAACCACCAGAGACGACTGGCAAAGGCAAAACGGGAGGAATCGTAGGCGATAACATGGGTTTGACCAGAAATCACCCCTAAAGAGCTTAATTTAGCGGCTATCGTCTGCGGATTCGGTAAAGGATGACGGCCGCCATGACGGGCAATGGGAGCCGATAAATCGCGATCGAGGTGTAAATAGAAGGAATTTTCAATATGATTGGCTAAATACTCTTGATAACCGAGCTCGGGATCGTTTAATTGAAAACGACAGTCAATAACCATCAGATCGGGGCGATCGAGATTAGTTAGTAACCAACTAGGAGAAACGAGGGGTGCGATCGGATTCATGGCGGGAAAATTGTTTAATAATTAACAGACAGTTGCGCTGATCTTCGCTGCGAGTATAACTGAGTTGATCGGCGATTTTTTGGAGGATCGGCAGTCCTTGCCCATGACCAGAGAAACTATAGTCATGATAGGCGTTTTTCTCGATAAAGTCCTCTAAATCGAAGACGGAACCCCGATCCCAGATGCGAATTTCCATCTGGTGAGAGGTAATCTCAATCTCGATCTCGATCGGGATTTCGGGGGGGAGGTGTCGGTGAGCGTGACGGACTGCATTGGTAAAACCTTCGGCAAGAGCAAGCTGACACTGGAGCCAGTCTTTTTGGGGAATGCCCGTCGGTTCAAGTTGCTGAAAATATTTTAAAACGGTATCTAAGGACCTGAGATCGCTATCTACCTGAAAAGAAATCTTCACCCCCGGCTTACCTCTGCAATGCCTTACGCTAGAAGTTATACCATTTTTCCCTAACTATGAATGATGTGTTAGCTCGATTCTGGATTTAATCTTCTCTTGAGGGACAAGCAAAGTCATCCGTCAGGGAGTCCGAGGTAAGCAGTAAGATTGAGATAGTCGAGTTACAAAAAAGATGGTACGAATTCTAGTAATTGATGATGATGGAGTAATTCAAACGTTCCTGAGACGAGCTTTGCAGAAGGAATACGAGGTTTTTGTTGCCAGTGATGGGGAAGAAGGATTAAAGCAAGCGGGGCAACTAAAACCGGCGATGATTATTTGTGATTGGATGATGCCGGGGATCGATGGGTTGGAAGTTTGCCGGCAAATTAAGCTTAATCCCCAACTGTCAACGACTTTTTTTATCCTCTTAACTTCTTTGGGATCGGTGGAGGATCGGGTGAAGGGATTGGATGCGGGGGCCGATGATTTTTTGTGTAAACCGATCGAAATTAATGAGTTAAAAGCGCGTGTGCGAGCGGGAATGCGTTTGCATCAATTAAGTCATGATCTGCAAGCACAAAAACAATTACTAGAAATCGAGTTAGCCGAGGCGGCGGACTATGTGCGATCGCTGTTGCCAGAACCTTTTATTTCTCCAAAACTTGCTATCGATTTTCGCTTCCTTCCTTCTCGTCAATTGGGGGGCGATGGCTTTGATTATTATTGGTTAGATAATGACCATTTGGTGTTATATCTTTTAGATGTGGCGGGCCATGGTTTACGAGCGGCTTTACCTTCCCTTTCCGTAATTAATTTACTCCGTTCCCGTGGGTTAAGTCAGGTGAATTACTATGAACCTAATCAGGTTTTACAAGGGTTAAATCAAGTTTATCAAATCAGTCCTAAGAATGATAAATATTTTACTATTTGGTACGGAATTTATGATCGGAAACAACAACAGTTAACCTATGCCAGTGCCGGTCATCCCCCAGCAGTTCTCCTGACTCAAAAACCTTTTGGCCAGATGATTGAAACCAGACTGAAAACCCCCGGTTTTCCCATCGGGATGTTTCTAGAAGCAGAATATATTAATCATGTTCAATCCCTGAATTTACCCAGTAGTCTTTATCTTTTTAGCGATGGAATTTACGAGATCGATTGTGCTGATGGTAGGATGTGGGGACTAGAAAACTTTATTCAATCTTTACGAAATTATCACGGTAATTCGGCTAAAAATCTCGATAATTTTATTGGAGAAATTCAAGCTTTACAATTTGATGGCAATTTTAAGGATGATCTTTCGATTATGCAGGTGGATTTTCGCTGATTAACTTCCTAAAATTTTTTGTTCTAATTCTTCTCGGTTATTGAAAATTTCAAAAACTCGATCCATATCAGTCAATTCAAATAACATTTTGATCTGATCATTAATCGAGCAGATCAATAGTTTACCCCCCGCAGAACGCACGGTTTTTAAGGATAAAACTAGCGCCCCTAAACCAGAACTATCCATAAAGGTGACATCCTTAAAGTCAACGATAATAACCTCGGAACCTCCCTGCACGGCTTCGGCAATTTCTTGGCGAAATTCGCTGGCTTGGTTGCCATCTAAAATACCGGATGGTTGAATAACTTTGATGGAAGAACTCATAAAAAAAAGGAAAAATTAAATGTTTTCTACCTGCTCACTGATAACTGCTCGCTGAAATCTGCTGATAGCAGCCAATCTTTAACTATTTTTAACATATTAGGGTCAAGAAAAGCGCAAAATTAAAAATAGGAATTTTTGAAACTGTATGGAAAGTTACGATGTCATCCTCATCGGTGCGGGGCATAATGGTTTAGTTTGTGCCGCCTATCTCCTCAAAGCTGGTTATCGCGTCCTCCTTCTCGAACAGCGTAGCGTACCAGGAGGAGCGGCTACCACAGAAGCGGTTATCCCAGATCTAGCCCCCGATTTTAAGTTTAATCTCTGTGCGATCGATCACGAATTTATTTTTTTGGGGCCGGTAATTGAGGAATTAGAGCTAAAACGCCACGGATTAGAGTATTTATTCTTCGATCCTACCGTTTTTTGTCCCCATCCTTCTGGCCAATATTTTCTTTCCTATCGCTCTCTGGAAAAAACTCACGCCGCAATTGCCCAGTTTTGTCCGCGAGATGCCGATCGCTACCTTCAGTTTATCGACTATTGGGGACAGTTGATGAATGCGATCGGGCCTTGGTTTAACGCTCCACCTCAAGATTTGCTCAGAATCGCCCGCAATTATAACTCTAGTGCCTTAGCTAGTGTCTGGAAAGCGATCGGCTCGAAAAAGAAACTGCTCGACTTCATCCGCACGATGATTACTTCCCCCGAAGATGTCCTCAATGAGTGGTTTGAGAGCGAATTTGTCAAAGCACCCCTGGCTCGTCTAGCGGCAGAAATTGGCGCTCCTCCCTCCCAAAAAGGTATTACCTCCGGGATGATGATGATGGCGATGCGTCACTCCCCCGGGGTGGCCCGCCCTCGTGGTGGTACAGGCGCACTAACCGAGGCTCTGGTGAAATGTGTTGTCAGTCTCGGTGGGGTGATTTTAACCGAGCAGAAAGTTAAACAGATTCTAATCGAGGAAGGACAAGCGATCGGGGTTAGGGTGGACTCTGGAGGTGAATATCTGGCAAAAGCGGGTGTTATCTCTAATATTGACGCTAGACGAGTTTTTTTACAGTTAGTCGCTCCCGCCGATGTGGATGCCGCCGATCCAGAATTGCGAGAAAGGGTAGAACGGCGAATTGTCAATAACAATGAAACAATTCTTAAAATTGACTGCGCTCTCGCCGAAGCGCCAAGGTTCGAGGCTTACGATCACAAAGAGGAGTATTTACAGGGAACGATTCTCATCGCCGATTCCGTGCGTCACGTTGAACAAGCCCACGCTTTAACGATTTTAGGGCAGATTCCCGACGAAAATCCCTCGATGTACCTAGATGTCCCCACTATTCTCGATCCCTCCATGGCTCCCCAGGGCAAGCATACCCTCTGGATCGAATTTTTTGCCCCCTATCAGATTGCCGGGGCCGAGGGAACGGGATTAAACGGCACGGGATGGACGGAAGAATTAAAAAATCGCGTGGCCGATCGAGTTCTTGATAAACTGGCCGATTATGCTCCCAATCTCAAATCTTCGATCATTGCCCGTCGGGTGGAAAGTCCGGCCGAATTAGCTAATCGTTTGGGTTCCTATAAAGGTAATTACTATCATCTTGATATGACCTTAGATCAGATGATTTTCCTGCGTCCTTTACCGGAAATAGCTAACTATAAAACCCCCATTAAAAACCTTTATTTAACTGGGGCAGGAACTCACCCCGGCGGCTCAATTTCGGGAATGCCAGGGCGTAATTGCGCTCAGGTTTTTCTGCGGGATCAAAGCACTTTTCTGCAAAGATTATTTAACTAGGGTTTGCTGAATAAATGTGAAATAAGTAGGTAGTCGTGCAAAATAAATTTTCTAGCGCAGAAAGGCACTCATGCAAGAGGCAAGAGGCAAAGGGGGGGTTAGATATGTGTAATTGATTTTGCTTAGGTACTTATATTCTAAACGGGGATGACTTCAGGCGTTATGACTGCTCTTACCTAATCTCCCTAGTGTGTTTTGGTACGAATAATCAGAATAGTTTGATCGTCTTCATAAATTTCATAAAGCAGACGATCTTTTCGATTTAGGCGATAGGAATACAAGCCTTCTAAATCGCCTTTTAAGGATTTGCCAATATAGGGATTAATTGCAATTATGTTAGTTAAAATTTCTTTAAGTTTGACTTTTTGTTTTTGGGTGAGTTCGTCGGTATCTTTTCGCGCTTGTTTAGAAAAGACAATTGTGTAGGTTGTCATCCAAATACTTGTTCCATTGTGAGGGTTTCTCCTGCGGCATATTCTCGTCGTGCTGATGCAATGTGTTGTAATAGTTTGGAATCTTGCATGAGTTCGGAGGTTTCAGCTAAGGATTCCCATTCTTCTTGAGTAATGAGAATATAACTGCGATTTTCACGAACGATCACTACTCCATCGGGTTCTTTTTCAGTGCGATCACAGAGTTCTTCTAGGTTGGCTTTGGCGTAATCAACGGTAACTTGATACATAAATCGCTTACGGTTTGTGGGGATTAGTCTTATAATAAAGCAAAAATTGCTTCTTGGCTGACGTTTTCATTATTTATTTTGGGCTTTTTGGTTCTGATCGAGAAGAAGGCGATATGACAACTTTAGTAATGATCTAAGCCGTAACTTGCATAATCTCTTTAGCGGGAACAGCTAACACTAATTGATTAGGATAAACAATTTCTACGCCAATTGTCTCCATAAATGCTTCTTTTTCTGCTTGAGTGGCTGAGACAAAATTTCCTTGTTCATCATATTTAACCCAATTCCCAAATAATTCTACTAGATAAGCCTCCCTATTTTTCAGAACTTCTACAATTGCTCCAACTGTACCGATAGGCGCAATTCCGCCATCGGTTAAGGGAATATCTTCCGTTAGTTGAATATCATCAAATAATTTAAACTTACTCATTTTTATTACTCTAAACTTTTATTGATTGAAACTAGAAGGTACTGCTGTGACAAATCTCACCACATCTTCTCCTGTCAGGATAATCCAAACAGTACGAATTTGATGTAATTTACCGGAATATCCCCTGATTTTAACATAAGCACGATAGCGATCGCCATACTCTGTTGTATCTTGTTTTTGTAATATTTCGAGAGATAAGTACCTAAGCAAAATTAATTACACATATCTAACCACCTCTTGCCTCTTGCCTATCTTCACTAGGAAATTAATTTTGCACGACTACTTAGAAACATAACTAACATAGAAATTAGTCTCTATATCTCTTTCGATAATTGCTGTAAATAGTTTCATAAAGTACCTCGCTTTTTAGAGTATAATCACACAGTAAAAATTGCTTCGGTGGGTTCTTGGTTGATACAGTTTAATGCAGGTATCACTCTCTCGTCATGACATAATTATTAATAACAGAGATCTCACTCATACCAAGCATAGTTTCCCTAAGCTGTTACCCATTTAAACTGAGTATTAGAGTGTTAGAAAATAAACTATAAAACTCGACTTTCCCTACTCTCATCTGGTCTTAACAGATAATTTAGATAGGTCAGCAGTTTAACTCGCACAAATTTTTAACTGGGATTGTTGCTATACTGGTGGCTATGGAGAAAAGATCATGTTAATTATTTTTCTGATGAAGATTATTAGTCACCTTTTCATGTACTATGGATCTATGGCAATATTTTTGAAGGATCACGATCGATGCAATCCCTAAGGCTCAGAGTTAAAACTGCTTGGAGAAGCAAAAAAGCAAGGACGATTATATCGTTCCTATTGCTTTTTATCTTGATGCCAATTTTTCTTTATGCTTGTTTTAGTGATCTTCCTAACCAATCATCGGAGCAACGGCAAGGAACCCTTTTGGTTTGGTATCCAGAAGAGGGCAATTTAACTAAACTAGTAGGTCTCGGTTTCCAAGAGTTTGAAAAATTAAATCCGCAGGTGACAATTCTTGAACAAGCTATTCCTATCGATGAGATACCCGAACGTTTTTTTAAACAATCTCAAAGCGGATTGGGTGCGAGTGTTATTCTAATTTTTTCGAGAAATATACCCAGATTAGTATCTGAAGGAGTACTGGGGGAAATTGACCGAAAAAATCTAGATTTATCTATCTATAATCCCCCAACCCTGAAACAAGTTAGCTATCAAGGAAAAATCTATGGCATTCCCTTAGGTTCTCGTACTCGTGTACTGTGTTACAATCAAAAAAAATTACAAGTTAGTACCGATCCGCTGCTGAAGCAACCTCCCACCAGTTTAGAGGGATTAGTAGAACGTGCGCGCAAAGGTTATTCTGTGGGGATAGTTTCCTCTTTTGAAGATACTTTTTGGGGAATGGCAATTTTTGGCAGCTATTTGTGGGATGATCAGGGTAGGCTGCAACCTCGCTTGGATGGTTGGGCAAAATGGCTAGAATGGCTAAAATTTGCCTCGTCACAGCCTAATTTTATCCTCAATCGTCAACGGGAATTGCTTCATGAGGCCTTTGCTAGAGGCCGCTTAACCTATTATGTGTGTAATTCTATTGAAATTGCCGATTTAAAAAACAGCCTCCAAGATGATCTCAGAGTCGCTTTACTTCCCCAAGACACTCAAGGTAAAGCAGCGCCAATTCTCTATACACGGGTGATGGTATTTAATCGTAATAATAGTGATAATGAAAATAGGTTGGGATTAGCTTTAGGAAAATTTCTCACTAATCCCGAACAACAATTGCAAGCAATTATCCAAACAGAAAGTTTTATTCCCACTAATCGACGGGTGCAGATCGAAGGAAATTTACTACCGATCGAATCGGTATTATTACAACAATCTCACAATGCCGTGGCAGTTCCTCTGGATGATTGGGAAAAGTTGAATAAAATTTTAGAAGAGGGAGAATTTTGGTATGAAAGAGCGATCGCTGGTGAAATATCTTCCTCAACAGCAGCCCACCAACTGACACTTTATATTCAATCAGGTCTTGATCAGGAAGTCAAGAAAATGAATTAATTATGAACAACAATATTCCCTCTCTTTCGGAAATAATTGCTAACCAATTATTATTTTTAGGACGCAGAAATGTTCAAAATCAATTAATGATTATTTTTCTCTGTTTAATTCTTGCTTGGTTATTGTCAAAATGGTTATGGTCTTACTTAGAAAAAAGATTTCCTCACGTCACCACTTTTATCCATAGTGATAAAAAATTAACCATCCGTCAATATTTTGCTATTCTGATAGAGTTTCTTAATTTTCCAGTTATTAGTATAATTTTACTGAATTTAAATTATCTAATTTTTTTCAGTCAAAATTGGACAAGAGGAATGATTAGTTTATCTATAAAACTCCTGTGGTTTTATTTAGTTTATCGTGGTTTATTAGCTGGACTATACGCCAAGTTTTCCGTCAATAAAATTAAATATTATCATTTCCGGCTTTTAGCACCTTTATTGGTGTTATTTCTCCTGAGAATCATGATTGGTTTCTACAATAATATTCAGGAAATCGCCAAAGTATCTCCTTTCAATTTATTCAATAGTCCGATCACATTGGGAAGCATATTTATTTTGATAATAGCTCCCTATTTTCTGGTAATTGTTGTTGATCTTATAGAGACTATAATTTTGAGTATTGCTCATTTAAATCAGCAAGCTAGTCGCGGTGAAATTGAAGCAACTTTACTGTTAGGACGTTATTTTTTCATCGTCTTAGGTTTTATTCTCATCTTGGGTTATGTGGGAGTTAATGCAACAGCAATAGCGGCAATTACTGGCGGTTTATCGGTGGGTATTGGTTTCGGTATGCAGCAAGTGGTAAGTAATTTTATTAGCGGTATTTTACTATTATTTGAAAAAGTTCTCAAACCCGGTGATATAATTAATATTGAAGGACAGACTTCTCAGGTAAAAAAGCTAGGTATTCGAGCGACAACAGTGCAAATCCTCACAGACAATTCCGAAAAAATTATTCCCAATCAAAAGTTTTTTACTGAGGATGTCACCACCTATACGGGTAGTGATAACTTGATTTATTGTTCAATTGTTATCGGAGTTGGTTATAATTCCAACGCACCACAGGTGATGAATTTATTGCTAGACATTGCTGATCAACATCCTAACATACTTAAAAACCCGCAACCAGTAGCCTTTTTTATTAATTTTGGTGATTCTAGTTTAAGCTTTGAATTAAAGTTCTGGTTGGATGATGTTAACAGGAAAAAGCGAGTAATTAGTGATGTTAATTGTGTTATTCTTGATAGGTTTACTCAACAGGATATCGAGATTCCCTTTCCGCAGCAAGATATTCATATTCGCAATAATTAGCAATTTAAGTAGTCGTGCAAAATTAATTTATTGGTTAAAAAGCTTTATCAAAATGTCTAGTTAATTTTGCTTAGGTACTTATCTTGGTCAAAAACCTTATCTGATTATTTTCATCTCCAAATATATCACTTTCACTTATTGAATTTATGTATTTATCGTTTTTTTGTTAATAACCAGTGTCTTGACAAAAAAACAATTTTAATATAAAATCCACACTAGGTAATATGTTCAGGAAATAGCTCGTAATTTAGAATCGAAATCGCTCAGATTAATCTATCGAGGTTTTGCTCATGCTTGTTGGTTATACTTTGCTTGGCACTTTATCGATTTTTGTTGAACTTAGACATCAATCGCCGTGCGACTTTTTTCCTTTAATTGCTGTCATCTACCCTAACTAAAAATTCCATGATTATCACCAGTTTACAAAATCGTTTTCCCAGAAATAATCCCACCCGTCGGCTGCGAGCTTTTCTACTAGGCCTTTTCGCCGCCACTATGACCGCTTTACCCCTAAAAGCCGCCGAAGAAGTTGAATTTGTCTATACTCCCCTCGTCTTTTCTGTATCGGTAGCATCCCTAGAAACCTTTGCTAAAGAAGGCAAAATTGATGCTAATTTAAAACAATTTCTAGCCAGAGTAACTCCCGAAGCAAGAGAGCAGTTTCGTGAAGCTTTATTAACAAAAATTGACATTAATCCTGTTTTACTATCTCGTTTTTTTAATAGTGTGATGGGTGCTGATATGCTCTCTCGTTTGGGCAAAGGCATCACCATTGAAGGGGGAATTAATGGTAAATATGCCCTGCGGGGTGCGATTGTTAGTGCCGCTTTTGAGCCGGGGGGATTAACCCTTTTAAATGTGCTGAAAAAATTCCCCAATAATATCCAGTTACAGGGGGAAGAAATCCTCGGATTAGCTAAAACCATCGATTATGCAGTTTATGTGGCGGAAATATTTATTAAAGATATGCGCCTCTGGACAGCCGAGGAAGCCGCTGCCGTTAAACCACCGATTAATTATACCAGTTTACCCGATCTGCGTCAGCGCGGTAGCTTTCAGGTAAAAAAAGAAGTTTGGAACCTAACCGATAGCAGTCGCAATCGCAGTTTATATGTGGATGTTTATATCCCGCAAACTTTCCGAGAAGGTAAAACACCTGTAATTATTTTTTCCCACGGATTAGCCTCGCGACCAGAAGATTATGCCCAAGCAATTGAACATCTAGCTTCCTACGGATTTTTAGTAGCGGCACCGCAACACCCCGGCAGTGATACCCAATACCTACAAGGAATGTTAGGGGGGTATTATCGCAATATTTTTGATGGCAATGAGTTTATTAATCGACCCAAAGATATTAGCTTTGTCATCGATGAATTAGCAAGACGTAATCCTAGTCAATTTCAAGGTCAACTTGACCTCACTAATGTGGGAGTAGCGGGTCATTCCTTTGGAGGTTATACATCTCTAGCTGTTGCTGGCGCACAAATTGATTTTGATAATCTCGCCCAAGATTGTAATCTTCCTTACTCCGGTATTAATATCGCCATTGTACTGGAATGTCGCGCCCTGGAATTGCCTAGACAGGTCTATAATTTTCGTGATGAACGAGTCGCGGCTGTCTTTGCAGCTAATCCCGTTAACCGCAGTATTTTTGGAGAAAAAGGTTTAAGTAAAATCTCGATTCCTGTCCTCTTGGGTTCCGGAAGTTATGACCCAGCAGCTAATCCGATTTTTGAACAGGCCATTCCTTTTACTTGGTTAAAAACGCTAGATAAATATCTGGCCATGGTGGAGGGACAAGCTCATGTAAATTTTACGGAATTGGATGCAGGAATGCAAAAAACCCTAGAGTCTGTGGTCGATATCACTTTACCCAATCAAAATTTAATCGAGGATTATGCGGGGGCTTTATTGGTCTCTTTTTTTGAAGTTTATATTGCTGATAATGACAAGTTTCGTCCTTTTCTCCTGTCTAGTTACGCAGAATATCTCAGTCAGGGACAAAAGTTTAAATTAGACTTTATTACTGCCGCTTCTGACGAGAAATTATCTCAATTGATTGAGAAATTGCGAGTACATAGGCAATAGGCACTCTTGCAATAGTAAAACGGAGGGTGCGTTTTTTGGCTGCTACTCGTCTTTTATCTTTTGTAGCAGCTTTTTTTGCTTAATCCCATAGGTAGCAACTTAGGTTATCTAAAAGAACACCTATTCGATTACCCTGCCCATCGGTGATACACCTTTCCTTTAATTTCATTTGAGAACAACTGCCTTAGTTAATTTTCGTTCTAATTATAACTCAGGTGTTAACGCCTAACCATGTTGATCTATCCTTCTGGAAAAAAACCTTCAAGCTTTGGGAACTCTCACTCGTTCTAATTTCCTCGAAACTATTCCCAACTTAGCGCCTTTAATCCTTCATTTTGGGGGGGAGGTCGCTTTAAGAGAAGTGTATCAGGGAATTAGGGATGTTAGTCAGTGGTGGCGGTGATTCTTGTTCTATGAATTAGCCTCCACCTTACCCAATTGAATCAGCAGTCTGCTCCCCAGTGCCTTCAGCAAGCGCAGAAATCCAATAAAATAGTAAATAGGTGACATCAGGAAAAAATTATCTATGGCAACTACATCCGAAGACGTATGGCAAATCTTAGCCGAATTAGCCACTGCTCAAGCCGAATTAGCCACTGCTCAAGCCGAATTAACTGCTGCTCAAAAAGAAACTGACAAACAACTAAAGGAGACTGACCTAATATTGAAGGAAGTTAGTCAACAACAGAAGGAAAACGCCCAACAACAGAAGAAAACTGACCGACAACTCAAAGAATTAGGACAGCAAATTGGGGGACTCGGTGCTAAATTCGGCAGCTTTACCGAAGGACTTGCCCTTCCCTCAATGGAAACGATTCTCAGACAACGGTTCGGCATGAAAGTTGTTAGTCCCAGTGTCCGAGCAAGCGAAGATGGAAAACACCTAGAAATTGATGTTCTTGCCTATACTAATGGTGAGCTAAATACTGCCTATATCGTCGAGGTTAAAAGTCATGCTAGAGAGGAATCTATTACACAATTAAAAAGTATTTTGCAACGGTTTCGCAGCTTTTTCCCTGAACACAAAGATAAAAAACTCTATGGCATATTAGCGGCGGTTCATGTATCTCCAGAATTACGCGAAAAAATTCTGCAAGAAGGGTTTTATGTGGCTCGGATTCATGACCAAGTATTTGAATTAGATATTCCTGATAATTTTCAACCTCGACCTTATTAAAACATCAAAATTGAGATTACTTACTTATTAAGTGTCAAGTTCGCCGCTTTCTTTTCACTGATGACTGATGACTGTTTACTGATAACTGAAAAATCTTCCCACTGCCCATCTGCAAAAAAGATTCTCTTGAGTTGTATAATCTCTAAAGGATTAGCGTACTCAAGAAAAAAATTATTTCATGCTCAGAAAAATTAGACTATCATACTTTGGCTTAATTTTAGGCAGTATTTTAACGGTTATCGGGATCATCGGTTATGCCCAAGGTAACGCCACGGTCAATTTAGCGGGTTTTTTCTACGGATTACCGTTATTATTGGGAGGTTTAGCCCTAAAAGCTTCAGAAATCAAACCGATACCCTTCAGTCAACCCACTAGCCCCGAAATCTTGCAATTGCGCCAACAACAGGCCACTGTCACCCAAACCAAACTTCGCAACGATGTCACCCGCTATCGCTACGGACAGGAAGTGCATCTGGATGAAGCCCTAGAAAAGCTGGGATTAAGCCCCACAGACGAGGAAAGACCGACTTTAGTGGCAATTCGTGAAAC
Organism: Microcystis sp. LE19-131.1A; assembly: GCF_027532015.1. Classification (NCBI taxonomy): domain Bacteria; kingdom Bacillati; phylum Cyanobacteriota; class Cyanophyceae; order Chroococcales; family Microcystaceae; genus Microcystis; species Microcystis sp. LE19-131.1A. The sequence goes on from NZ_JAPZSS010000054.1 coordinate 99,946, forward strand.
TGCTGTTGATTCCGCCTATTGTTTCACCCTAGAATTTGAATCGCCCCTTTTACCCCTAGAAAAGTGGCTGGCAAAACAGGAAAAAATCGAAAGATATTTTGGACCAGGAATTAGAGCCGAAATTAAGCAAGTTGACGAGGAAAAAATTGATTTATCGCTAATTACTATCCCTAACACCTAAATGCTCACGCCTATTCAGTATGGCTTCTTGGTAATCGCTGCCGTGGCTGCCGGCTTAATTAATGCTCTTGCCGGTGGCGGTAGTCTGATTACTTTTCCGACGCTGATGGCGGTGGGTATCCCACCAGTAATGGCAAATGTGACTAATACCGTCGCTTTATGTCCCGGTTATCTGGGGGCAACCCTCGCCCAAAAAAAAGACCTGCACGGGCAACAAAAACGGATTCGATTATTACTACCACCGGCAGTTATTGGCGGCATTATCGGTGGTATTTTGCTGTTAAATAGTAGTGATAAAGTATTTGAGCGCCTGATTCCTTTTCTGATTCTTTTAGCGGCGGCTTTATTGGCTTTTCAAGATACTTTACGCTCTTGGCTACATCGGCAACAAGGGGACGAAAATGGTCATATACCAGAAATTTTGGCGGTTTTACCCATCGCTCTTGCTTCAGTTTATGGTGGTTATTTTGGCGCAGGTTTAGGGGTAATTGAGTTGGCAATTTTGGGCTTATTTCTCAAGGATAATCTCACGAGATTAAATGCTTTAAAACAGTTGCTTTCTTTGGTGGTTAATGTGGCCGCATCTTGGTTTTTTCTCTTTTCTAATCATGTATATTGGTCGGCAGCGATAGTGGTAGCAATTGGCTCTTTAATGGGGGGAGTATTGGGGGGAAAACTAGCTAGAATTATCTCTCCTAGTTATCTGCGCCAGACTGTGGTAATTCTGAGTATTATTATCGCTATAGTTTATTGGCTTCGTTAACAAACCGAGTTATAGGCGGTTAAAATGCGTCTTAAGTACGTAGGCGTTAAAAATTATCAAATGCTCCCTTATCAAGGGGGCAGGGGGGATCGAACCCAAAATCTATCTTCAATTTAATTATAACCAGCTACTTAGCTTATCTTAAGGATGAGGTAGGAAATTTTCCCCTTGGGGAGTCAGTCGTCGATAGCAAATTAGGTTATACTGCATCTTTATGAGAAAGACAGTCAACTAAAATGGCTCATTTTAAAACCTGACCCGATAACGTTATAATTTTGCTCGGCAAAACCGCACCAGATGTTTAGTATTGACAAAGCTGCCCTTGTCTAGCATTCACAACAGGGGTAAGAACCTTCTTTCATGCGATCGCCAGACCAAATCAGCGAACAAGCTCTCCATAACTGAGATGGGGGCGACAGTGCTGGCAAAAATTCCCTAGCTATACCGGTCTCCTCCAGATGATCTACATAAAAACTTAAGAATGATCCCCGTCTGGTGATAGACTTTTGACTGTTAAGGAAACAAACTCACTAGATAAATCATAGATCAGCTGTAGGGAGGATCATCGAGTGGAAAGTACGCTAGGGTTAGAAATTATCGAAGTGGTCGAACAGGCTGCCATTGCCTCCTCGAAGTGGATGGGTAAAGGCGAAAAAAATATCGCCGATCACGTCGCTGTGGAAGCGATGCGTGAACGGATGAATAAAATCCATATGCGCGGTCGCATCGTTATTGGAGAAGGGGAAAGAGACGAGGCTCCCATGCTCTATATTGGCGAAGAAGTGGGTATCTGTACCCAAGTTGATGCCAAACAATATTGTAATCCCGACGAATTAGTCGAAATTGATATCGCCGTCGATCCCTGCGAAGGCACTAACTTGGTTGCCTACGGTCAAAATGGTTCTATGGCCGTGTTAGCGATCTCCGAAAAAGGTGGATTATTCGCCGCTCCTGACTTTTATATGAAAAAATTAGCCGCTCCCCCAGCAGCTAAAGGTCATGTGGATATTAATAAATCGGCGACGGAAAACCTGAAAGTTCTTTCCGATTGTCTCAATCGTTCCATCGAAGAACTGGTGGTAGTGGTTATGGATCGTCCCCGTCACAAGGAATTAATCCAAGAAATCCGCAACGCCGGGGCCAGAGTTCGTCTGATCAGCGATGGTGACGTATCGGCCGCTATTTCCTGCGCTTTTTCGGGAACTAATATTCATGCTCTCATGGGTATCGGTGCCGCTCCAGAAGGGGTAATCTCGGCGGCGGCTATGCGTTGTCTAGGCGGTCACTTCCAGGGACAATTAATCTATGATCCCGAAGTGGTCAAAACCGGTTTAATCGGCGAAAGCCGCGAGGGTAATCTCGCTCGTCTGCAAGAAATGGGCATCACCAATCCCGATCGCGTTTACGGTTGCGAAGAATTAGCCAGTGGCGAAACCGTCCTCTTTGCCGCCTGTGGTATCACCCCCGGCACCCTGATGGAAGGGGTCCGCTTCTTTCATGGTGGCGCTCGAACCCAAAGCTTGGTTATCTCCACCCAATCGAAAACCGCTCGCTTTGTTGATACCGTTCACCTGTTCGACCAACCCAAATACATTCAACTGAGATAATTCCCTGACGCGGTGGGGTGGGTATGGCTCACCTCGCCCCCATTGGTAAAAATATATAAAGTTTTTTTTCAAACATCTTTTATTTGCATCCCGATTGGGACTAAATTGCAACAATTAGAGACATAACGCACTGATCTTTATCAATAATTTTTGTAGCCTGAGCAACATTTGTAGGAGAACATAAATGAATATTGCTGTAGTGGGCTTGAGTCACAAGACAGCCCCGGTGGAAATTCGTGAAAAATTGAGTATCCCGGAAGCGAAAATCGAGTCCGCTCTTACCCACCTCAAGGGTTATCCCCACATCCAAGAGGTGGCGATTATCAGCACCTGTAACCGTTTGGAGATCTACGCCGTGGTTACGGATACGGAAAAGGGCGTGGTGGAAATTACCCAGTTTCTCGCTGAAATCGGACATATTCCCCTTAATGTCCTGCGTCGTTATCTGTTTACCCTACTGCATCAGGATGCTGTCCGTCATCTGCTCCGGGTGTCCGCCGGTTTAGAAAGTCTTGTCCTCGGGGAAGGGCAAATTCTCGCTCAAGTTAAAAATACCCATAAATTAGCTCAAAAGTACAATACTATTAGCCAATTACTCGATCGCCTGTTTAAACAAGCGATGACTGCCGGTAAGCGCGTCCGCACGGAAACCAGTATTGGCACGGGGGCCGTATCGATCAGTTCGGCGGCGGTGGAGTTAGCCCATGCTAAGGTGGCAGACCTCAGCGGCAAGAAAATCGCTATTATCGGGGCAGGGAAAATGTCCCGATTATTAGTTACTCACCTTCTGGCTAAGGGTTCTCAGCAAATTGCGATCGTCAATCGCTCCCAAAGACGGGCCCAGGAGTTGGCCCGTGAATTTCCTAACGTACCAATCCAACTATATGGCTTAGAAGAGATGATGTCCATCGTAGTGGCATCGGATATCGTCTTCACCAGTACCGGAGCCACGGAACCAATTTTAACTAAAAATTTATTGACAGAAGTGACGATTACTGCTACATCGCTGATGTTAATCGATATTTCTGTTCCCCGTAACGTCCACACCGACGTGAAGGAATTGGCACAAGTGCAAGCTTTTAACGTCGATGATCTTAAAGCGGTGGTTGCCGCCAATCAGGAAAGTCGCCGTCAGATGGCCAGGGAAGCAGAGGCACTCCTAGAGCAGGAAGTGGAAGCTTTCGAGCTTTGGTGGCGTTCTTTGGACACTGTACCGACAATTAGCTGTTTAAGAAGCAAAATTGAAGATATTCGCGAACAGGAATTAGAAAAGGCCCTCTCCCGTCTGGGGACGGAATTCGCCGAAAAACACCAAGAAGTTATCGAAGCAATGACCCGCGGTATCGTTAATAAAATCCTTCACGAACCCATGGTACAACTGCGGGCCCAACAGGATATCGAAGCGCGTAAGCGCTGTTTACAATCCCTACAAATGCTCTTTAATCTCAGTGTCGGGGAAGAATATAGTTAGAGTCCGACAATTGACAAAAATTAAGGGTGATTCTACTGGTCTGTTAAGATGATTTTGAGGGATTGGGGGCGAATAATTTGGCAGCATTCCCCTATCCACAATTTCAAGATTGACAGACCACTAAGCGGTTGACTCTCTAAATTACTCGTTAAGACTGTCTATGAGCGTCGGAGTTGACAGCAGGGAGCGGTATAATTAATGGACATCTCCAAGAATTAGACCCAGTCACAGCTTGCTTTTATGCCATGTGCTAATTAAATGGTTCGATAATCGTTGTTGATTCAATTTAACTGGAAAAATATGGGGCAACTAATTTTCTAGGAAATTGAGTTGCAGCAAGTCCTTCAAGGAGATTCATCTTTATATTTAACCCACCTTCCGCACTTCTTAACATTCAATTGATAATTTTTACTAATACATTGCTTACAACCCTTTGCCAGTAAAGATTGTAGCTACAATGATCGATTTTCATCAAGGTGAAGAATTGTAATTTGTTTTCTCAGAAAAAATCAATTATTGAAAATGTTCTCAATAGTAGTTTCTACAATGAAGCTTTTTCGTCAAAACATCTTGGGGAATGTAAAAATATATAAAGCTATATGAAGATGTGCGGAATGTCGGATTTAATTCCAAACACCTACTTAAGATGGTGATTTAGTTCAATTCAATAAGCTATATGGGGAGATGAATTAATGGATAAATCTTCTAAAAAAAAGCAAGAGAACCGGTGGAAATGGTGGGATGACTTTAAAAAGCGGAATGACTCTAAAAAAAAGCAAGAGAACTGGTGGAAATGGTGGAATGACGAGGAAAACCTCAAGTCGATTGAGTATTACGGATTAATCGACCAAGAGATCCATCGTGAACACAATCTGATTGCCAATCGAATGAACTGGTATGTCACTTCCCAGTCTTTTTTAATGGCAGCATTTGCAGTTTCTGGTAATAATAATTATCGACTTGGGTTTCTATCTATATTTTTACCAATACTAGGGATTCTGACATCATTTATTATTGGAGCTTCGCTTTATGCGGCTATCAAAGCTATGGATCAACTTAAGACAGAAAAAAAACGCATCCTTAAGCAGGATAAGTATTTAGGAAATATTTCTACTTTTAAAGCAAGGTTTGTTGACAATAAACATCCCTGGATTCATTGGGTCGGGATTTTCCCGGCTCGTTCTATTCCTGTTTTGTTTTTTATTTTCTGGTTCATTTTTCTATACTTAGCGACACAAACTAAAATATGCTAGAGTGACATGACAAGCACTTTCGATTGGGATAGTCGAAGAGAAGCTGACAATAAGGCTAAACATGGTGTGGACTTTGAGACTGCTCAATATGCGTTTTTCGATCCACATCGTTTGATTGTCCATGATGTCCAACATAGTGACTCAGAGGAACGTTGGTTTTGTATTGGTAAGGTAAAAGACCGGGTTTTAACGGTGCGTTTTACTTACCGCGATGGAGTGATTCGTATATTTGGCGCAGCTGAATGGCGTAAATGGAGAAAATTCTATGAAGAACATAACCCCTGATCCCGCAAAACCGATTGGTAAGGTGACAATTGTCGAAGACTTTTTACCGCCACCAGAGCAGCTAATACCGAATCAAAATACTGTCAGGATAACGATGGAATTTTCTAAGGAGAGTATTGAGTATTTTAAACGGGAAGCTCAACGTCATAATGCTTCCTATCAATCCCTGATTCGTAATCTTGTAGATGCCTATGTCAGACAACAACAGCAGTGAGTATATAGCAATTCTCTAACTTATGAGGTACAGTAGCAACAGTGAGTAAACCAATTGCGAATATCTTTTTGAGTAACTTCTAACATAGCCAATTCAATCCCTTCTATTAAGTCTTTGTAAGTTCTCGCCTTCAGTTTTATTAACATCGCTTTCACTTTTGACCAAAAGTTTTCAATAGCAGAGAATTCGGGAGAATAAGGAGGTAAATAGATAAGTCTAGCTTTTTCTTGTTCGATTATTTCTCTGACCATTTCTCCGAGATGAATCTTGGCGTTATTCATGATCAGACAGTCTCCTTCTTTAATTTTTGGCAGCACTTCCTTCAGAATAAATCCTTCAAATGTTACCGCATCCACTGCACCGTATATATTGACTGATGCCACAACTTTTTCTAAGCTTATAGCACCAATTATTGAAATATTTTTCCCTCTTTTTTGTGGTTTTCTTCCCCAAGCTCTTCGGCCAATTAAGGCTCTAGCATAGAGTCTTAAAAGGGCTAAATTTACCCCCGATTCATCGATGAAAATTAGTTTTGATGCCTCAATTTCCCGCACTTGAGACCAGTATTCCACTCTTTTTTGCTGTACCCTGTCACTTTCTTTTTCCGCCGCGTGTAGTGTTTTTGCCGAAGCCTGACTACTGGCTACTGACTCCTAACTCCACCAACAAACTTTTTGCCGCAAACCCTATTCAACGATTTGCCTTGAATTTTCGTTTTTTTGCCAGTATTCTCGCCAAGGAAGTCCAGAAATCGATCTCTATAGGCTCAATTTCGCTGCTAAAGCGATCGCTACTGGGAAAATGCGATGTTCTTGCACTTGAATGCGTTCGTGGAGACTAGCCGCGGTATCATCCGGGAGAATGGGAACCACTGCTTGCATTAAAATTGGGCCACTATCTACCTCCGCGCGAGCGATATGCACAGTACATCCGGTCACTTTTACCCCCGCGGCTAAAGCTTGTTCCACGGCGCGCACACCTTTAAAACTGGGTAGTAAACTAGGATGGATATTGATCACGCGATCGGGAAAAGCATCCAGTAACACCGGGGTGACAATTCGCATCCAGCCGGCCATAATTACCCATTTTACCCCGTATTCCTGGAAAGTTTCTACTATTGCCCGATCGAGTTCTTCTCTGGGTTTAAATTGACGATGATCGAGGAAAACCGCAGGGATATTGTAGTCAGCGGCTTTTTCTTTTACCTTGGCATCGGGATTATTGTAGATGAGGACAGGAATTCGGGCATTTAGCTGTTTTTTGGCGATCGCTGCCGCCAAAACAGCAAAATTGGAACCACTACCAGAAGCCATCACTCCTAAAGAGAGGGTTTCCCCTAGGGGAATATCGGCCAAACTGAGATCGGGAGAAATTAAACTGGGGGAAATTGTCATAATATTTTATAACCGAGTTCGAGTGCATTGCAAAAGCTATTGAGGCGATTCAGCAAAGCATTATAGTAAGAATAAGCATCATCCCGTTCCTCTTGGAGATAGGCATACAAGGTTAGCTCTGGCTCTGCAGCTAGGTGATTTTTAGGGATATCGAAACCGACTTCCGTTAGGCGCGTCGCTGCGATCGCAACTAGCAACGCCCCAATGGTATTAGACTCACCATTGTGAAGATCCCTCAGTCCGGGTAAGATGATCTCGGCCCCCGGCAACTCATTGAGATTCATGATTGTTTCTCCTCTGGTGGATATTGAAAACGTTCAATGAAGTTCTCGACTCTGCTTCTCAGCACATCAGGGTTAAGGGAGGGGAATCGGATTAGTTCCGGTGCAATCGCTTCAAAGCATTCCCCTAGCTCATTCAAAGAGAATAATTTGTGTTCGTACATAGCCTCAATATCTTTCAAGTCACGGTCAAACCCTCTCGATAGTTTAGAAAGAGCTTGGGCTGTAAAATCATAGTGATAGAAAGAGATTTGACCTCGTTTGCCAATGAATACGCTTCGATCGCGCCATCCCGGAATAGGGTAGGGCTGTTTCATTCTCCCATCAGAATATCAAAAGTAAAAGCGATCACTGTCAGGTAAAATGAGAAGTGACCGCCTACCTTTAAAATATATGTTGAGCTTAATAGAAAAACTGAAACAAGTCAAGGACTTTCGGAAAGATAAAGGAAAAAGACACCCTTTATGCAGGGTAAGCTCATCTAATTTGGTATAAATTGTACTTGACAAAGATTTCTGAATAGGGTAGTGAAATCCCTATCTACCCGCTCCATCACACTGCCGAAAGAAGCCTCCACATTATAGCCAATACCGATGCAAAAGACTCTTGCATAGGGAGATATTGAAGCTTAGGAGAGGCTTTTGGTAGGTTAACGAAATAATTTTTAAAGAGCCTAAATCTGCTTTAGCAATTCTTCAAAAACGCTTTCCAGAAGTCGATCCTAAAGTGGCAGAAGAAGCATTAAAAAGGCTAGTCAACGAAAAAATTATTCCCGCAAATGCTATTACTCAGCAAACTGCTTGGGATAAGGCAATTAAGTTAAGGGTTCAAGCTGGAGATATTAAAAATCCTAAACCCTTTGGGGAATATGTAGATAATACATTTGCGGAAAAAGCGGAAAAAGATTGTCGCTATTCTCCACCTTCAAATCCTTAATTTTGTATTTGTAATCATTACCTTTTGAGATACCTATGGCAAAACTTCAAGAAGTTAATCGAGAAGTTAAAATTATACAAATTGATTTTTACTTTGTTTATTTACCCTTTTATTACGCCACGAGTAATAAGTTCTGGTCTAGTAAGCTAGATAACTATAGATTTAGTTATACTAATGATTTAGCTAAAACAGATAAACAGGTAATTGAGCGTCTTATGAATAGCAATGGCTCAGATATTGTCTTTGCCATTGCTGATCCCGCTTCAATTTTTGAATATCAAGCTCAACATGACGCTAAAGATATTGTTATTTTAGCCGCATTATTGACCAATGCCGCATTCTGGGCAGTCGATCATGATAATCATACAGTAGAAAACTTACAGCACTTAGATCAATTTGACAAAATTGTTGCTTATGGAGAAGGAACAACAAGTCATCGAATAGCTAGAACTATTAATCCACAAAAAACACAATCGGTTCCTCCAAAAACAGAAATAGAGGTTTTAACTCAAGGTAACAGACAGGAAAGTGTTATAGTTCTTACTCCTGATCTTGTAGGATTAGAAAAGACTTTGTTTAATAATAATGAATACCAAGTTAAGTTGAATGTTGGAAGTACGACCGAATTTGATGAGGTTTTAATTACTGCTCTTATCACCCGCCGTGATGTTATTGATCATCATCCAGAACTTGTTAAGGAAGTTCTCAAGGGTATTCAGAGGGCTTGCTATCTTGTCCAAATTGATGATGAGGGTTCAGTAGAATTTGCTGATCATTTTGCGGCTCTTCATCCTTTGCAGCAAAAAACTCCAGAAACAGAAGAAATACTTAGAAGTGCGCTAAACCGTGCAAACTGTTGTCGTGTTTTTCCCGCGGCAATTACAATTACAGAAGCTCAATGGAAAAGGGCTGCACAGGCATTTTGGCGATCAAAAGGAGAGGAGTTTACACAAGAAGTAGAAAATACAGCCAAGAGAATTTATGAAAACAATATACAACCTTATTGTGATTATTCACGAAACGCGACTAAGGCTGTTTTAAGAACTATGTCTAAAGTCCCCATCCAGAATGATACTTTTACACTGAGACAAATTTTATCCATAATGTCAAACTTACCAAATCATCTAAAATATCTTTTAATTCCGGTATTGTTGATTCTAGCAATACTACTTATTCGAGGTTCTTATTCAATAATAATTGATTTTAAGAATTGGGTTCTTACTTTGAATCCTTCTAATCCTTCACCGATAAATCCTGACCTTTCTCCTCCAATACAAGAGATGGTTTCTGTCTCTATGAGACTAAAATGGAGAGGTACTAACGAGCCAATTCAAAATGCTTACATTACTTTTTTTGATGGTGCAAAACCAATTGAAGAAGCGGCAACAAGGACTAACTCTGAAGGGAATTTTACAGTATTTCTTCCTAAGAAGACAATTAAATGTGAAGTAAAGCATCAAGATTTATTCAACAAAATAGAATCTTTTGATTTACTTTTAATATCTCATCTTGGGAATGAAGTTAATATTCCTGAAAAACAATTTCAAAAAAGGAAAAATTAAATGAGTAATTCTACAATTGATATTAAAGTTAAAAATTTGAGTGTCAAATTTCAAAAAAACTCTAAGTCTTTTTTTGCGCTAGATGGAGTTGATTTTGAAGTTAAGCGTGGTGAATTTTTCTGCATTGTTGGCCCTAGCGGTTGCGGAAAATCTACCTTACTTAAAACTCTGTTAGGATTTTTACAGCCAACCACTGGAGAAGTCCATATTTCAGAAGAACGGAAAAAAGCTGGTATGGTTTATTTACCCCAGTCTCCCTCTCTATTACCCTGGAGAACTTTGCTACAAAACGCCGCATTAGGTTTAGAAATTAAAGGAAAACTAAATAAAGATAGACAAGATACTCTTAAATTTGACATTAGTAAATTTGGATTGGGTGATTTTGAAAAACATTTATCTACAGAAATTTCTGGTGGAATGAAGCAAAAAGTCGAGTTAATTCGTGCCTTAGCGAGTGGGCCTCAACTTCTTTTTTGCGATGAACCCTTTGCCTCTATTGATTTTGTTAATCGTTTTGAATTAAATACTGAATTTAAACATCGTTGTACAATAGCAAGAACAACTACGGTTTTTGTAACTCACAACATAGAAGAAGCGATTTTCCTTGGTAACAAAATTGCTGTCATGAGTCAACGCCCTGGACAAATTATGAAAATTTATGAACCGAAATTATCAAAAAATGCTCACGATGCTATTAAATGTAGGGAATCCCCTGAGTTTGAAGATTTGTTTCAAAAAATCTGGGAAAATCTTAAAGGAAATTATGAATAACAAACATCAAAAATGGAAAATTCTATTTATTCAAACTTTAATTATCCTACTTTTTGCCCTGATCTGGCAAGGATTAGGCAGAAGTTCTGAAAATATCTTCTTTCTGATTGGTACTCCTCTAGCTGTCGCAGGTGAGTTTTGGCAACTTCTCATTGCAGGTAATTTCATCGGCAATTTTTTCATAACAGGTGCAGAAGCAGTTGTGGGCTTATTAATTGGTACTTTAATTGGGACAGTTCTTGGACTTTCTTTATGGTTTTCTGAATCGGCTGCTTTTATCGCTAAACCTTTTGTGACCGCGCTTGGTGCATTGCCTGTCTTTGCTCTAGCTCCATTGATGATTGTTTGGTTTGGTGTTGGTTTTGGTATGAAGGTAGCCATCGCAGTTTTTTCAACTGTGTTTGTAGCCTTTAACCAAGCTTATAAAGGAGCCGATTCTGTAGCCCTAGAATATGTTGACACACTTAAAGGAATGAATGCGTCTCGTTCCCAGATTTTTCAAAAAGTAATCATTCCTGGTTCCTTAGATTGGGTATTAAGCTCTATTCGGTTAAATGTTGGATTTGGATTATTGGGGGCATTTATTGGAGAATATATTTCATCAAATGAAGGTTTAGGTTATCTGATTCTTCGTGCTAGTAATCTGTACAATATTCCAAGAGCTTTTGCCGCAGCGATCGGGATTATCGCCCTTGCCTTGATTTTGGATAATATTGCCCAGTTTATTGAACGACGACGTTATACGATTGTCCAATGGATCAGTGTTCCCCCGCAACTTTGGCATCGTTGAGGTGAACAGCCGTCTGTAAAGATACCCTCAATTATCATGACAGAAAATTAAGTTGCGATCACCAGATAAACAGAAAAAGCTGTCGGTTCTGATATGGCTAACCCTTCCAAACGCATTCCTTGCCGGTGGAAGGCGATCGCCGTAAACTAGACGATTAGCGCCATCCCCCTACGGAATAGGGGGCAGAAAATCCTGCGGAGATGCCAGTTCAATGTTGATGTTCAATTCTTTTTTCAGCTTGGCGATCGCTTGAAAAATGCCCGGCGGTTCGGGATCTAGACGGATATCCACATCGACTGTGGAATTCCGCCATCCCACCAGTAAGGCACTCGCTCCACGTGTAAAGTAGATAGTGCCTGAACCCTGAGCTTCTTTACCTAAGATTTGCATTAGGCGTTCTAACTTCTGAGCGTCAACGTTTGCACGCATTTTTTTGCCGTGATTATCTGCCTCAAGTTACCAGTTTAGTTTAGTGCCTACTCAAAGGTAAATTGTACGCCATTCTGAAAGGCGTGATATTTTTTGCCGTTATCTTCTACTATTTCACCGACACCGAGAGCAAAAACTTGTCCTTTTTCGGGTAGTGATTCGGTAGTAGTGGTAAGCCATCTTGCTTATCTGGCCTGAGTCGTGTAGAATATTTACTAATAAAAATAATTGCTTGATAAATGTTGGGGATTTGCTTTTTATGATTGCTATTTTTATCAATATTTTCTCTTGGATAATTAAACTTTGGTTAAATTACGGGCTCTTCTGGTTTCTGTGTGGAAACGGGGTCTATACTGATAGTTTCTTCAGCAAAATAGTCCTAAAAATCTTTCCCAGTAAGCATTTCATGATTCTATAAGCAAAAATTATCACACAAAGTCGAGAAGAGCCAATTACGATGAAGATTTAGAACATTGTCTTCTGACAAAAGATTCACAAACTTCAACATCTTGTTGTCCTAAATGTGGTTATTATCATACCATCAAAAATGGTTCTACACATAATGGCAAGCCGAAACGTCAGTGTAAAAATTGTGGTCAACCGTTTGTGATCAATCCCACTAATAAAACCGTCTCTGACGAAACCAAACAATTAATTGATAAACTCCTGCTCGAACGAATTTTCTTACGAGGAATTGCTAGAGTAACAGGGGTAAGTTGGTCATGGTTACAAAATTATGTCAACAATAAACTGGCGGCTGTCCCCCGTCAAATAAAGGTTTTGGACAAACCAAAAGGTAAATTGGTTATAGAATGTGATGAAATGTGGTCTTTTGTTTTTTCTAA
>NZ_JAPZSS010000308.1:0-2413 GCF_027532015.1 Microcystis sp. LE19-131.1A
CTGGCCGTTCCGAGGCTAGAGTGAGGACTATAGTTGTCACTACACGGGACCCAATCCTGAAAGCCTTACCACCAGTACATTCCAGACTTTTTCTCCTTCTCTTGATTATAGAGGGATAACGTTGAATCTTCAAAATAGCTATAAACCTTATGGGATAAGGACTTGAGACTTTGTTGACAACATAGAAACTTTTAGGCTATAGTGAGTCTGTTGGTTCAGCGCTCGAATTTGATTAGATAGCCTTAAAAATAGGAAGATTGTATTTAATATGGGCGATACCCCTGTCGTAGATGGGGATAGTTCTCTGTGGCTATCTGATGCTTCTCCTAAAGATAAACCATGGGACCAGCATAAACAACAGGCCCGGCAGGTAGCGAGTATTTATACTCAAGCCGACTATGAGAAATATTCCAAGAGAATCTGGGAGTGCAGCCAGTCCCTCGAATTTCGCGTTTTATCCGATGATCAAGGTGGATCACACCTGAAACTACATTCCGCCCGGTTTTGTCGCGTCAGGCTGTGTCCTGTGTGTCAATGGAGACGGTCAATGATGTGGCGTGCGCGGTTCCTTAAAGCCTTACCAAAAATCTGTGCTGATTATCCCAAAGCTCAGTTCATCTTCCTGACCCTGACCGTTCGCAACTGTCGCCTAGAGGATCTGCGACAGACGATCGCATGGATGAATGCCTCATGGCTGAAGATGATCAAGCGAAAAAATTTCCCTGCTCTAGGGTGGATCAAGTGTATTGAGGTAACGCGGGGTGAGACGGACTTGGCTCACCCTCACTTTCATTGTTTATTGATGGTAAACTCTAACTATTTTACCATCAATTACATATCTCAGGCTAACTGGACTAAGATGTGGAAAGAATGCCTCAAGGTAGATTATACACCGATAGTCAATGTCAAGCGGGTTAAAAACCGTAAACATAAAAGTAAACAGAGTGTTGACACTGATAATGATGTTACTGTAAACAATACTGAGAACAGACCTGTTGACAATCCTATAGATGATATAATAGCAGGGGTATTAGAGACGATAAAATACTCAGTTAAACCTGCTGATCTAATTGGTGAAGATCACCTGTTTGTCACCCCTCAAGACTGGTTAGCTGAATTGACGCGGCAACTTCACAAGACCAGATCGATAGCTTTAGGGGGCATATTTAAACAATACTTAAGTGAGGATGAACCAGAAGATTTAATCAATGCTGAGATCGAGGAGGAAACAGACCTAGACGAGGAAGGATATAATTACATCTTTGAATGGCGAGAGATAATGAGAAGATATGCTTATAAAGAGACTGTGGACAGATAAGTAAACAGGGGGTTGACATAAGTTGACAGAGTGTGTACACTGGTAAGTGTACAGTAAACAGGAGATGTCAACTATGAGTAAACCACCGATCAGCTTCCGTCTTTCTGAGGATGAATTGATATTGTTAGAATCTAATCAGCAGCCCGGCGAGTCTCTCTCCCTGACAGCAGCACGACTATTAAGAAAGCAGTTAGGGGTTGTTGACGGGTCAGTTGACAAGTTAGAAACAAAGAACTTGAATCAACTTATTCAGGATAGAATGGATGAACTAAAATCGGATGTAAACAGTTATGTAAACAATCGAGTAAACGAACTATTAGTTCGGATTGAGGCCTTAGAAGTTAAACCTAAAACTACTACCCGGCGGTCAACTTCTAAAGTTACTCCTAAAGACTTAGAAGTTCAATCATAAACGGGTTCTCAAGAGACTTTCGGAAGGAAGCCTCTTGAGAAGTCGTCCTTTCCCTTGCAGTGCCAAAGGCGCTGCATTCAGAGCATAAAAAATCCCATTAGTTATAGCCTCAAAACTAATGAGATTGTTCTGTTTAGTTGAGATAATCTCTATGGCATTAGGATTATAATAGTATTATACTCCCCCCCGGTGATTGCTTGGGAGAAAACCGAAAAAAACTTTTGCTAGAAAAGGACTTTTTTTGTATAATGAAATTAATACGCTCTGCAGCGGTGCAACGTAGGCCCAGGCAATTGCCAAAGGAATCTGAGAAGTAAGTAAGCAGGGAGTTTTAAGAACTCGCCATAGTCCGAACCTTCTCAGGTTTCCTTGTGTCTGTATGACAGCCTGTCATATTTTGTAACCAATGGTTATAAGACCAGTACAGAGTTATTATATGTCAATTAAAAAAGTGTCACAGTTGATACATGAGCAATCATTCAGATAATGCAACTAAATAGAACCAAAAAAGTAGTACAGTATTGCATCCATGCAGTAGATTTCTGGCCGTTCCGAGGCTAGAGTGAGGACTATAGTTGTCACTACACGGGACCCAATCCTGAAAGCCTTACCACCAGTACATTCCAGACTTTTTCTCCTTCTCTTGATTATAGAGGGATAACGTTGAATCTTCAAAATAGCTA